>NZ_JBHVDX010000067.1:30513-42649 GCF_042802555.1 Streptomyces sp. NPDC057474
CCTTGGGGTCGAGTCGAGTGCTCACCGGCGGTCCCGCCGTGAGGCGGCGTGGTACTCACTGCTGGTCCTCCTTGAGGCCGAGGCCGGTCAACCGGTCTCGGGCCCAGGCGAGTTCGGCGGCGATGCCGCCGGGCAGGTCGGTGGGCGGTTCGGGGAGGACGGACCAGGTGTAGGTCTCGACCTCGATGTGGTCGCAGTCGGCCGAGGCCCCGCCGAGCAGCCCGGCCAGGACCCGGCCCAGCTGGTCGGCGGTGGTGCGGAGCGGCGGTTCGGGGTCGGCGTGCAGCGGGGCGTGGAAGTGGACGCGCCAGGGACCGGCGTCGGTGGGCAGACCGCCGCCCAGGGCGTCCGGCAGATCGTCGACGCCCCGGACCTCCGGGGCCTCCTGTCGCGCAGCCGTACGCGTCTGGTGCAGGAACCGTGGCTCCGCGAGCCGCCGCAGTGCGGCGCGAGCTGCGGGGTCGGCCGGGTCGGCGGCCTCGACCGCGCAGGACGCCTGAAGCTTGACGACGGGCAGCCCGGCGTCCGCGAGGCGGCGCAGGGCAGCGCCGGGCTCCTCGAACTGTACGGCGAGGTGGCAGGCGTCGAGGCAGACGCCGAGCCGCTCGGGGTCGAGGCCGCGCAGTTCCCGTACGGCCTGGGCGGTGGTCTCCACGACGCAGCCGGGCTCCGGTTCGAAGCCGACCCGGATACGGCGGCCGGTGTCCGACTCGATCCCGGCGAGCCCGGTGGTGAGCCGGTCCAGGGCGCGGCGGGCGGTGTCGGCGCGGTCCGGCGGCCAGGGCGTGCGCCAGGCCAGCGGCAGTGTGGAGACACCGCCGCGCTCGGCGTCGTCCGGGAGGAGCGCGGCGAGGACGCGGGCGCAGTCGAGGGTGTGACTCAGGCGGGCCTCGTCCGCCCAGTCGGGAAGGTACACGTCCTTCTTGACCACCTCGCGGTGGAAACCGGCGTACGGGAAGGCGTTGAGGGTGACGGTCTCCAGGCCACGCGCCGCGAGTTCACCCTTGAGGCGCTTCAACTCGCCTGGATCGGCGACCAGTTGAGAGACCACATCGCGAGCGAGCCAGAGCCCGATGCCAGCCGGTCGACACCGAGGCGCTCGCGCACCGGTTCGGCGTAGCCGGCGAGTTGGGCGAGTACTCCGTCGAGGTCCTCCGCCTGGTGGACGTTGCTGCAGTAGCCGAGGTGGACGGCGGTGCCGTCCGGATGCCGGAAGCGCATGGCCGTCCTCTTCACTCCCCGCCGCGCCGGATGGAGTTGCCCTGGAAGCTCGACTCCTCGTCCGGTTTGGGCTCGTCGAGGTCCAGTCGGCCGCTCTGCCCGTAGAAGGCGACGGGGTTGAGCCACAGCACCCGGTCCACGGCATCGTCGTCGAACCCGGCGGCGAGCATGGCGTCGGCGGCCTTCCGGGTCTTGAGCGGGTCCGAACGGCCCCAGTCGGCGGCCGAGTTGACGAAGACGCGCTCGGTGCCGTGCTTCTGGAGGATGGTCACCATGCGGTCCTCGCTCATCTTGGTCCTCGGGTAGATCGAGAACCCGGCCCAGCAGCCGCTGTCGAGGACCATGCCGACGGTCAGTTCGTTGAGGTGGTCGAGGACGACGAGTTCGGGGGCGATGCCCGACTCCCGTACGACGTCGAGGGTTCGGCGGGTGCCGGTGGCCTTGTCGCGGTGCGGGGTGTGGACGAGGGCGGGCAGTTCGTGCTCGATCGCGAACTGGAGCTGGAGCGCGAGTGCCTCGTCCTCCTCGGGCGTCATGGAGTCGTAGCCGATCTCGCCGACCGCGACGACCCGGTCCTTGGCGAGGTAGCGGGGCAGCTCGTCCAACACGGGCCGGCAGCGCGGATCGTTGGCCTCCTTGGGGTTGAGCGCGATCGTGCAGAAGTGCTGGATGCCGAACTGGGCGGCCAGGTAGGGCTCCCAGCCCAGCAGCGCGTCGAAGTAGTCGTAGAAGCTCTCGGGTGAGGTGCGGGGCTGGCCCAGCCAGAAGGCCGGCTCGACGACGGCGCGCACACCGGCCGCGTACATCGCCTCGTAGTCGTCGGTGGTGCGGGAGGTCATGTGGATGTGGGGGTCGAAGATGCGCACGGGCAGGCCTCTTCCTGGGGTTGTTCTGTGAGCGATGCCGGCTGGATGCGAAGGCAGTGTTCTTTGCGGAGGCCGAGGCGGTGGCTGCGGAGGCGGTGGCTCGCCGGAGCGCCTGCAGGGCGCGCTCGGCGGCCTCCCGACGGGCCGGCGCGGCGGCACGGGTCTCGGTGGTGAGCTGGTCGGTGAGCTGGTCGGCGGCGGGGAAGGTGCGGACGACGGGCCAGATGTCCGCCGGTACGTCCCGTCCGGCGGCGACCCGCTCGTGCGCGAAGTCGGCGAGCATACGGGCGAGTTCCGCGTCGGCGCGGGCGGCGAGACCGGCGATCCGGTCCAGCGGGATCTCGTGGAAGACGCACTTCAGTACAGCCTGCCGGTACTCGGCGTCGGGGAGCCGGGCGGCACCGTACGGGCCGAGGGCGGCCTCGATGAGGCTGCTGTCGTTGCCGCGCAGGGCTTCACGGACGAGTGGCAGGGCGAGGTCGCCGAGGGGTTCCCGGGTGCTGTCGCCACCCTGGGGGTCGGCGAACAGGTGCAGGGCCCGCAGTACGGCCCGCTGTTCGGCCGGGTCGCCATGGCGGAAGAGACCCGCCAGTTCGTCGGCGAGCGGCCGGCCGCCCAGCGGAAGCGCGCCGAGCAGGACGGCGCGGGCCGCCTCGTCGACCGTCCATTGCGCGTCCAGCCGGGCACGCCCGCAGCGTCTTCGGGCGGCGGGGAACAGGGTTCGTACGGCGGCGGGCCGGTCGGCGATCCGGGCCACGGCCTCGTCGAGCCAGGCGCGGGCCGTCGCGTCCAGCGTGTAGTGGGTGAGGAGGGTTCGGGGGTCGGAAGGGTCGGAAGGGTCGGAAGGGTCGGAAGGGTCGGAAGATACGAGGGAATCGGCGGGCTCGGTGATCGGCAGTCCGGTGGAGACCATGACGGAACAACCTCCTGCGGGGAGGGAGGACTTGACGGGTTCGTGGTGCGGGTGGAACGTGCGTCGGGTCAGGCCGTCGCCGCGCGGAGGAAGTCCAGCGAGCGACGGGCCACTTCGGGGGCGTCGAGGGAACCACCCTGGATCTCCACGGAGACCAGACCGCGGTGGTCGAGGTCCTGGAGGGCGGCGAGCACGGGTGGGAAGTCGATCTCGCCGGCGCCGAGTTCGAGGTGCTGGTGGACACCCCGCCGCATGTCCTCGATCTGCACGTTGAGCAGGCGCGGGGCGGCGAGGCGGACGCACTCCAGCACAGTCCGGTCCTCCACGCAGTGCGCGTGCCCCACGTCGAGGGTGATCCCGAACAGTTCGTGTCCGCCGACCATCTCGGCGAGTTCCAGGCACCGCTCCACGGTGTCGACGAACATGTACGGCTCGGGCTCGAAGGCCAGCGAGACGACGCACTCCCCCGCCGTCTCCAGGACGGTCTCCACGCCCGCCGCGAGCCGCTTCCACGCGTCCCGTTCCGGCAGCCCGTCGTCCGGTGCCGGGCCGCTGCACAGGTGGACGGTGGGCGAGCCGAGGTCGGCGGCGATGCGTACGGCCCGCCGCAACAGGTCGATCCTGCGCTCGGCCCCGTCCGCCATCAGTGTCGGGTGGTGCTTGGCCCAGGGGTCGAGGAGGTAGGGCGCGCCGGTCTCGACGGTCACGTCGAGTCCGTGCCGGGCCAGGTCCCGGGCGACCGCGGCCACCTGCCGGGGCAGGTCGTCCGCGTACGGGTCGAGGTGCCCGTGGTCGAGGGTGAGCGCGACACCGTCGTAGCCGAGGTCGGCGAGGACCGCGAGGACGTCGCCGAGCCGGTGGTTGGTGAAGCCGTTGGTGCCGTAGCCGAATCTGAGGGGTGTGGAAGGAGGGTTCATTCCGGCGCTGCTCCTGCGGAGTTCTGTGCTGGTTCAGGTGGGGGATATGCGCCGGGCGAGCCGCCGCGCCAGGGGGTGTACGACGCCCAGGGCCGCCGCCGCGGCCGTGGCACCGCTCCGCGCGGTCAGCGCCGCCTGCAGGGGCATCAGCCCGAGGATCCCGGCCCCGACGGCCCGCCGTACGTTCTCACCCGACGGTTCCCGTACGGCACGGGCCTGGGCCGTACCGTAGCTGCCGAGGTAGGCGAGTGCCCCGGCGGCGACCACGACGGCCCGGGCCGCGGTCGAGCGCGAAACGCCGGCGGTCGCTGCCGAACGCACGATCTCGGTGGCCCCGGCGGTCGTGCCGGACCGCGCGGCGCTGGTGGCCCCGCCGCGCTCCGAAAGACGCCCGACGCAGGCGACGGCCGTACGGACGGCCGGGAGTGCCGCGGCGAGGGCGGTGGTCGTGGAGGCGGCGAGGGTCGCGGCCGGCAGCCGGGCGGGGGCGCCCGAGATCTCGTGGCGGCTGAGCGCGGTCAGGGTGTAGGTGTGGGCGCCGATCAGCGCGGCGGGGACGGCGCCGCGCAGCAGGGCGGCGCCGGTTCCGGTCGTACGGTCCGGACCGCGCCCGGCGGCCAGGGCGCCCGCGAGGACGTCCAGGGCCCGCGCGGATGCCATGGCGGCCGGGCCGGCCGGGGTGGACTTGAGCTTCAGGTCGTACGCCCAGACGGCGCCGGCCAGTGGAAGCGCTCCCAGGAGACTCCGGCGGCCTCCCGAGACGGCGGCCAGCGCGAGGCCCCCTGCGGTGAGGGCGCCCGCGACGGCGAGGGCGGTGCGGCGCGGGACACGGCCCGACGGGACGGGGCGCTCGGGGCGCTCGACCGCGTCGATCGTGGCGTCGGCGTAGTCGTTGAGGGCCATGCCGGCCCAGTAGAGGCAGACGGACGAGCCCATCACACCGAACGTCCGCACACCCAGCGGGTGCCCGGCGGCAGCGGCACCCGCGAGCACGTCGCCCGGGACGCTCAAGGCGGCCGGTGCGCGCACGAGTTGTGCGAGGTCGGCGAGGCTCACGGCGGGTCGCGAGCCGGAGCCCGGCACCGCTTTCCGATCTTTCATGGCGGCAACTTACCCACGTGACTTGAACATTCACACGGAGAATATGTGGAGACCTTTGTCGACTTGCGACTTTGCTTTGCGTGCCGATGAAATCTCAGGGTTCCTGCCGCAGCCTCCGCCACACCGCCTTGGCCGCGTTGTGTCCCGACATGCCGTGCACGCCGGGGCCCGGCGGGGTTGCCGAGGAGCAGATGAAGACGGCCGGGTGCGGGGTGTGGTACGGGTAGAGCGAGAGCTTGGGGCGGAGCAGCAACTGCAGACCGGAGGCGGCGCCGCAGGCGATGTCCCCGCCCACGTAGTTCGCGTTGTGTGCGGCGAGCTCGGGCGGGCCGGCGGTGGCGCGGGCGAGGACACGGTCGCGGAACCCCGGCGCGAAACGCTCCAGTTGACGCTCGACAGCGTCCGTCAGATCCCCTGTCCAGCCGTTCGGGACATGACCGTACGCCCAGAAGACGTGCTTGCCCTCGGGGGCCCGGCTCGGGTCGACCAGACTGGGCTGCACGGTGATCAGGAAGGGCGAGTCGGGTGTCCGGCCCTCCCGGGAGGCCGCGTCGAGCGCCGCGCCGATCTCGGCCCTGCTCGCCCCGACCTGGACGGTCCCGGCGCTGCGCGCCTCCTCGGCGGTCCATGGCACGGGGCCGTCCAGCGCGTAGTCGAGCTTGAAGACGCTCGCGCCGTAGCGGTACGACTCGTAGTAGCCGCCGAAGCCCGCGATCCGGGCCAGGGCGGTGGGCGAGGTGTCGAAGACGTACGCGCGCGCGGGCGGCAGATCGTCGAGGCGCTTGACCTCGTAGTCGGTGTGGACGGTGCCGCCGAGATCCTTCAGATACGCGGTGAGCGCGTCGGAGATGGCCTGCGAGCCGCCCCGGGCGACCGGCCAGCCGGCGGCGTGCGCGGCCAGCGCGAAGACCAGGCCGACGGCGCCGGTGGCGAGGCCGCCGAGCGGAGCGATGACATGGGCGACGAGCCCGGCGAACAGCGCCTTGGCCCGCTCGTCCTTGAAGCGGCGCATCAGCCACGTCGACGGCGGCAGCCCCACCAGGCCGAAACGGGCGAGGGTGACCGGGTCGCGGGGCAGCGAGGACAGCGGCAGCGACATGAAGTCCCGGGCGAGCGTGTCCCACTTGGGAAGGAACGGCTCGACCAGCCTGCGGTACGCGCCCGCGTCACGCGGCCCGAACGAGGCGGCCGTCTCCCCCACCGAGCGCGACAGCACCGCCGCCGAGCCGTCGAGGAAGGGATGCGCCATGGGCAGCTCGGCGTGCAGCCACTCCAGGCCGTAGCGCTGGAGCGGCATCGCCTTGAACGCGGGCGAGTTGACGCCGAGCGGGTGCGCGGCCGAACAGGGGTCGTGGCGGAAGCCGGGCAGGGTCAGCTCCGCGGTGCGGGCGCCCCCTCCCACGGTGTCCTTCGCCTCGAACACGGCCACGGAGAACCCGCGGCGGGCCAGCTCCACGGCAGCCGTCAGGCCGTTCGGCCCCGCCCCCACCACCACCGCGTCGAGCATCGACGGCACGTCCGGACCCCTTCGTCAGCCGATGGCCAAGCTCCACCGACGGAATCCCCGCCCGCCGACAGACCTGCGTTCAGGATATGCCCGGCCACCCACAGGCCCGGGCAAGGGTGGGTTCCGCCGCGGACGCGCCGGTTCCGCTTCACCGCTCCGACCAGGACACCGGAAGGCTTTCCGGTCACCCGAGCCGGCCGGGCAACGCTCCCCTGCCCCCGGGTCAGGCTGTGTCCGACAGCAGCGCCACCACCCGGCGGGCCGTGGCCGCGTCCCGGGCGGTGGTGAACGGCAGGGCGTTGCCACCCGTGATGCGGAAGGGCTCGCCGGTCAGAGTGAGGTGGGCGCCGCCCGCCTCCTCGACGAGGAGGATGCCGGCCGCGTGGTCCCAGGCGGCCTCCCAGGAGAACGCGGTCGCGTCCAACCGGCCCTCGGCGACGGCGAGATACTCCAGCCCGGCCGAACCGCAGGCGCGCGGGGCCACACCGTCCGTCCAGAGGCCGAGCAGGGCCTGCTTCTGCTCCTCCGTGGTGTAGTCCGGGTGGGAGGTGGCGATGTCGAGGTCACGGCCGGGATCGGGCGAGCCGGCGCGCAGGGGCTCGCCGTCGAGCGTGGCCCCCTGGCCGCGTATCGCCACGGCGAGCCGGTCCAGGGCGGGCGCGTACGTCCAGGAGGCGCGCAGGACTCCGCCCTGGGCGAGGGCGACGAGGGTGCAGAAGCCGGGTTCGCCGTGCACGAACTGCCGGGTGCCGTCCACCGGGTCGACGATCCAGACCGGCGCCTCGCCCTGGATCGCCTCGTACGACGCCGGGTTGGCGTGCACCGCCTCCTCGCCGACCACGACCGAGCCCGGCAGCAGCGCGGCGAGCGCCTCCGTCAGATACAGCTCGGCGTTGCGGTCGGCGTCGGTCACCAGGTCGTGCGGGCCGGCCTTCTGATCGACCTCGTGCGCGGCGAGCTGCCGGAAGCGCGGCATGATCTCCGCGGCGGCGGCCTTGCGGATCGCTTCCTCGACGTCCGGGGCGTGCCGTGCGAGAAACTCGTCGATGGTTTCGTTGTCTACGATCATGCCTCCATGACAGCACGCGGCACTGACAATCCTCACCCGTTCGGTGTATTCGGGATGGAATCGCCATGAATACCCGGGGCGGACGGGCCTGGACGGACTCGGCCGGGCCTCCGCTCAGCGTCCGACCGCGTACCCCTGCATCCCGCGCGGATTCGCAGCCGCCGACAGCACCCCGGTCTCCGGGTCGCGTGCGACCGCGCACAGCCTGCCCTCGGACCATGCCTCGCCGACGACGACGTCGTGGCCTCGCCGACGCAGCTCGGCGACGGTCTCGGGGGGCGTACGGGACTCGACGGTGACGCTGCCGGGGCGCATGCCGCGCGGGTGGAAGGAGCCGGGGAAGCTGTCGTTGTGCCAGTTCGGGGCGTCGATCGCGCCCTGGAGGTCGAGGCCGCCGCGGACCGGCGGGCGGAGGGCGACGGCGAGGAAGAAGTGCAGCTGCCACTGGTCCTGCTGATCGCCACCCGGCGTGCCGAAGGCCATGACCGGCACACCGTCGCGCAGCGCCAGCGACGGGGTGAGCGTGGTGCGCGGCCGGCGGCCGGGGGTGAGGGAGTTGGGCAGACCCTCGTCCAGCCAGGCCATCTGCAGCCGGGTACCGAGCGGGAAGCCCAGCTCGGGCACCACGGGGTTGGACTGCAGCCAGCCGCCGCTGGGCGTGGCCGCGACCATGTTGCCCCAGCGGTCGACGATGTCCAGGTGGCAGGTGTCGCCCCGGGTCCCCCCGTCCGCCGCGAGATCGGGCTCCCCCGGCACCGGCGACCCAGGACTCCTGCTGACGGTGGGCTCGCCGACTCCCCCGAGCCCCTTCGCGACCGTGGGCTCACCGGCCCCCATGGGGTTGAAGCCCGGCTCATCGGTGGCCACCACACGCGCGTGCACGCTCAGTCGGGGGGTGCGGCCGCCCGGACCGCCGGGCCGCAGCTCGTACGACGCCGTGTCGTCGACGAGCGCCCGCCGCGCGGCGTTGTACTCGTCGGACAGCAACTCGGCGAGCGGCACGGGCTCGGCGTCCCCGTACCAGGCCTCCCGGTCGGCCATGGCTAGCTTGCAGCCCTCGACGAGGAGGTGCACGTAGTCGGCGGACCCGTACGCGGGCAGTTCGGGCGGCAGCAGGGCGAGTTGCTGGAGGAGGACCGGGCCCTGGCTCCAGGGGCCGGCCTTGCACAGGGTCCAGCCGTTCCAGTCGTACGTCGCCGGGGCCTCGTAGGAGGCGGACCAGGCGGCCAGGTCGGCCATGGTGAGCGTCCCGGCGTGCCGTTCGCCGCTGGTGTCCAGGGTGGGCCGTCCGGCCTGCCGGACGAGGGCCTCGGCGATGAAGCCGGAGCGCCACACCTCGCGCGCCGCCTCGATACGGGCCTCCCGGTCGCCCGCCCCCTCGACCTCGGCGAGCAGCCGCCGCCACGTCGCGGCCAGCGCCGGATTGCGGAACGGCCGGCCCGGGCGGGGCGCCCGCCCGTCCGGCAGGTACACCTCCGCCGACGACAGCCACTCCTTCTCGAAGAGGTCACGCACGGACTCGACCGTCGCCCCCACGTTCTCCACGGGCGCGTGTCCGTCCTCCGCGTACCCGATGGCGTACTTCAGGACATCGGCCAAATCCTTGGTGCCGTGGTCGCGCAGGAGGAGCATCCACGCGTCGAACGCGCCCGGCACGGCGGCCGCCAGAGGCCCCGTGCCGGGCACCAGCTCCAGACCGAGCCCCCGGTAGTGCCCGGCCGACGCCCCGGCGGGCGCGACACCCTGACCGCACAGCACCCGGACCTCGCCGTCCGCCGGCGCGAGGACGATGGGCACCTCACCGGCGGGCCCGTTGAGGTGCGGTTCCACGACGTGCAGGACGAAGCCCGCCGCCACGGCCGCGTCGAACGCGTTGCCGCCGTCCTCCAGGACGGCCATCGCGCACTGCGACGCCAGCCAGTGTGTGGAGGACACCATCCCGAAGGTCCCCTGGAGCGTCGGTCGAGTGGTGAACACGGGCGGACTCCTCACTGCGCGACGGACGTTCGGTGATCGTACGCAGCGCTCCGGAAGGCCCTCGGGATCAGCCCCCCGCCGGAACGCCGTCCCACCGTCAGCACATGCCCGCTCGCCCCCAGCAGCGACGGCTCCGACTCGATCCGCCGGGTCGCCGCAAGCACCGCCTCCCGGCGCTCCGGGTCGTCCAGCCACTCCTCCACGCCACCCATCAGCCAGGCGACACCCTCGACGCCGTACTGCCCCTCGGGCGCGAGCCCGGCCTCACCGAACTCGCCCGGCACCTCGGCGGGGTCGGCGAAATAGGCGGTGGTGAAGTGCGGGTCCGCCGACGAGTACCCGTGCCGGCCATCGACCGAAACGGCGTCAATGCGTTCACGGCGCTCCGGAATGAAGTAGTTCCCTTGCAGGAGCGTGTCGTTGAGCCCCGCGAACCGGTTGATCGTGGCCACGACCACCACGCCACCCGGGCGCACGGCCCGCCGGGCTTCGGCCAACGCCCTTACCCGGTCCAAGCGTTCGGGCAGATGGTAGAGCGGCCCGAGGAGCAGCACGACGTCGTACGCGGTGTCCTCGGCGGGCAGCGCGCGGGCGTCCCCGAGCCGGGCGGTGACCCCAGGCAGCCGCCCGGACCGCTCGACGTGCATCGGCACGGGATCGACGACCTCGACCTCGTGCCCGTCCTCCTCCGCCAGCCACTCGGCATGGATCCCCGTGCCGCCGCCGACGTCGAGGACGCGCGCGGGAGCGTCCGGCAGAAGCCGCCGCAGAATGTCCTGGGTGCGCCAGAACTCCAGGCGTCCGGCACCCTGTCTGAGGCGGGTGTTCTCCCCTCCGCGCTCGTAGTAGGCGAGGATCTCCTCGCGCAGGGAAGGGAGTTGGGACTCGGTGGCGTACGGTAACCGGTTCATGCACCCAGGGTGCTGATCGCCACGATGGCACCGCAACTGGTTAAGACCCGTCGGCGACCTGTGCCCACGCCGTCGTGGCGAGGCGTCCCGTGTTGCCGAGGTCTAGGCCGCCCTCGGGGGTGAGGACTTCGGCGGGCCGGCCCGCCAGCGGGGCGATGCGCAGCTGAGGGGCGTTGACGGCGGGTACGTCCGCCTCGGTGACCGTGTTGCGCCAGACCAGGTCGGTCCTGGCGGACTCGCCGGGCTTCAGGGTGACGGTGTGCGCGCCGAAGTCGGGCACACCGGTGGTGATGTGTCGCGAACCTTGGAGGACGCGTACGTCGCCGTAGGGGTCTCCGCTCTCGTCGAGCACCTGGATCGACGGGTAGCCGTTGACGGTGTACGGCTTCGTGCCGCAGTTCGTGAGGGTCACGCCCATGGCCCGCAGTCCCATCGCCGATTCCACGAGGCCGGGCACCATCCGCACCCCGGAGGCCGGGCAGGCGGTCGAGGTGCCCCCGGTCGGGGACGCACCCGGCTGCGACTCCGCGCCCCCGGGCGGCTCCGAGGCCCGCAGCCCCTCGGGTGCGTCCGTGCCCGCCGACGAGGCCGACACCGAGGGCCCCGCACGGTCGGGGTCGCGCTCGCGGTCCAGTTCCTCCGAGAGTCCACAGCCGCCGACGGCCAGGGTCAGTGCCGCCACGAGGAGCGCGCGGGAGGCCGTACGGCCGCGTATCGGGATCATGAGCCGATCCTGACACGCACCCCCGGCGGAAGCCGTGACTCCGCCGATGACACGGAAGACACCGACACGGAGACCGCCGACGCAAGGCCCTCCGACACGAAGACGACGCCCGCGTCTTGAACCACGAACCCCTGTCACCACGTATACACAGAGCGAGTTCGCACTTTCGTCCCACAGGTAGTCGTGTGACACTGACGTACCCCACCGCCCGGCGGTACCGCCGCCTCGACCCCGAGAAGTGCGCTGTGCGTGATCTCCCTCTGCCGCTCGCCCTCACCGCGCGACTGCTGCCGGTCGCCGTACTCGCCACCGCGGGCTGGGCGTTGTCGTCCGGTCCGCTGTCCGCGAGCCCGGCCGAGAAGGACTCCACGCAGGACACCGCGTCGGGGCCCGTCTCGACCTCCGAGTCCGCGCCGTCGACATCGGCCGCGGCCAAGACGTACGCGAAGGCGCCCTCGCCCTGCTCCGGCGTCACGGAGAAAACGGTCAAATCCCTTGTTCCGGGCGCGAAGACGGCCGGCAAGGAGATCGCGTCGACCGACGAGTCCGTGCGTCGCACCTGTTCATGGAACGCGCTCAAGGGCTTCGACTATCGCTGGCTCGACATCTCGTACGAGATCCAGCAATCGGACGACAGGGCCGAAAGCGCCTATAAGGCGCGCACCGCGGAGAAGAGTGGGGGCGGCGCCGTCCCCGGTCTCGGTGACGAGGCCTACTCCGTGGTGAACCTCACCACCGAGGACAAGCAGCAGACCCGCGAGGGCGTGGTGTACGTCCGCATGTCCAACGCCCTGGTGGTCGTCACCTACAACGGCAGCGACTTCGAGTCCCAGAAGGCGCCCGGCACGGACGAGATCAACAAGGGCGCCATCAAGGCCGCGAAAGAGGCGGCGGCCGTGCTGGAGGACGCCCAGTAGGGGTACGCCTCTC
>NZ_JBHVDX010000068.1:0-42629 GCF_042802555.1 Streptomyces sp. NPDC057474
GCCACCGGGACCACCGGGACGACCGCCGCCGCCACCGGGACCGCGGCCGCCGGGGCCACCGCCGCCGGGACGCGGGCCGGCAGCCGGACGCTGCGGCATCATGCCGGGGTTAGGACGGTTGCCGCCGGGGCCGCCACCGGGACGGGGGCCGCCACCCTGCGGACGGGGCATGCCGCCCGGAGTGGGACGGGCACCGCCGGGACCGCCCTGGGGACGCGGAGCGCCACCGGGACCGCCCTGCGGACGGGGAGCCTGGCCGGGAGCCTGCGGACGCGGACCGCCGCCCTGGGCGCCACCGGGGCCACCAGGTCGAGGCGCGCCGCCCGGACGGGGCGCCTGCGGGCGTCCCATGCCGGTGGAGCCACCGGAGGTGAAGGGGTTGTTACCCGGACGCGGACCGGCCGGACGGGCACCGCCCGGCTTGGGCGCACCGGCGCCACCCGGACGCTCGGAACGCTGACCGCCGGGACGAGTCCCCTGACCACGGTCGTGGCCACGATCCTGGCCGCGGTCCTGACGGTCCTGACCGGGACCGCCCGGACGCTGACCACCGTGGCCCCCGGCCGGTCGCTGAGCACCCGGGCCGGGACGTGCACCCGGACGGGGGGCGGACGGGGCGGACGGGGCGGACGCGGCGGCCGGAGCCGACGGGGGTGCCTGGAACTCGGGCACGCTCGGGGCCGGGGAGGCCGGAGCGGGCTTCGCTGTCGGCGGCTTGGGACCCGGCAGCGGGCGCGGACCCGGGGCCGGAGTCGCGGCCGCGGGCTTCTCCGCGGCGGGCGGCTTCGGTGCGGCCGGACCCGGGCGCGGGGCGGCCGGACGTGCGGCCTGCGTGGGAGAGGGGGCCGCCGGACGAGCCGGGGCGGCCTTGCGGGGGGCGGGCTTGCCGCCGCCGCTGCCCTGCTGGAGGGCGTCAGTCAGTTTGCGTACAACGGGCGCCTCGATCGTCGAGGACGCCGAACGGACGAATTCACCGAGTTCCTGGAGCTTGGCCATGACGACCTTGCTCTCAACCCCGAACTC
Source organism: Streptomyces sp. NPDC057474 (assembly GCF_042802555.1). Taxonomy (NCBI): domain Bacteria; kingdom Bacillati; phylum Actinomycetota; class Actinomycetes; order Kitasatosporales; family Streptomycetaceae; genus Streptomyces; species Streptomyces sp. NPDC057474. The sequence continues at coordinate 1,024 of NZ_JBHVDX010000068.1, forward strand.
CTTGGCGAGTTCGTATACCCGGACCTTAGCCACTTCGCTCCTTTTTAGGTCCGGGTGCGTCCGGACCGTCGCTACTTCATGGGCGTACTCATCGCGTGCTCATCGAGTGCTCATCGCAATCTCGACCTACTTCCAACTCGCGGGGTACCAGGACCGCACGGAGGTTCCGTACGGCACGTTCTACGGTGTTACCTGCTCGGCAACTGTTGTCTGCTCCACGTATCGGCGCAACGCCTTTGTGTCGAGCGCTCCCGGGGCACGCAGCGCCCGCGTGAACGCCCGGCGGCGTACCGCCAGGTCGAGACAGACCTGGGCGGGGTGAACGTACGCACCCCGGCCGGGCAGCGTACCGCGAGGATCGGGGACGCATTCGTCCTCGACCGCCACGACGCGCAGCAGCTCCGTCTTGGCCGATCGCTGCCTGCACCCCACACAGGTGCGTTCAGGGCATGCGCGGGCACGCGTCCGGCCAGACACTGCTAAGTCTACCTCCCCGCACCGACCTCACCCCTTCGGGGCAAAAATCGAACGGTTGTTGTCGTGATCTAAGCGACCTGCGGCTTGGATCTATTCCCCGGCCTCCGGGAAGCACCCGGATGATCCAGTCCGAACGTCCGATCGAGTGGTTACTCCGCAGGCTGCTCGGTGTCCGGGCGGATGTCGATCCGCCAGCCGGTGAGGCGGGCGGCGAGGCGGGCGTTCTGGCCCTCCTTGCCGATCGCCAGCGACAGCTGGTAGTCGGGCACCGTCACACGCGCGGAGCGGGCCGCGAGGTCCACCACGTCGACCTTGGAGACCCGGGCCGGGGAGAGCGCGTTCGCCACCATCTCGGCCGGGTCGTCCGACCAGTCGACGATGTCGATCTTCTCGCCGTTCAGCTCGCCCATGACGTTGCGCACCCGGCCGCCCATCGGGCCGATGCAGGCGCCCTTGGCGTTCAGGCCGCTGCGGGTGGAGCGGACGGCGATCTTCGTACGGTGACCAGCCTCACGCGCGATGGCGGCGATCTCGACGGACCCGTCGGCGATCTCCGGCACCTCCAGCGCGAAGAGCTTCTTCACCAGATTGGGGTGCGTGCGGGAGAGCGTCACGGAGGGACCGCGCACGCCCTTCGCCACCCGTACGACGTACGACCGCAGCCGCATGCCGTGCTGGTACGACTCGCCGGGGACCTGTTCCTGCACGGGCAGGATGGCCTCCAGCTTGCCGATGTCGACGAGCACGTTCTTCGGGTCGCGGCCCTGCTGGACCACACCGGTGACGATGTCGCCCTCGCGCCCCGCGTACTCACCGAGCGTCGCGTCGTCCTCCGCGTCCCGCAGGCGCTGCAGGATCACCTGCTTGGCGGTGGTGGCGGCGATGCGCCCGAAGTCCGACGGGGTGTCGTCGAACGCGCGCGCCTCCTGCCCCTCCTCCAGGTCCTCGGGGTCCTCCTTCGCCCACACGGTCACATGGCCGGTCTCCCGGTTGAGCTCCACGCGCGCGTGACGGCGGCTTCCCTCGGTGCGGTGGTAGGCGATGAGGAGGGCCGCCTCGATCGCCTCGACGAGCAGGTCGAAGGAGATCTCCTTCTCCCGTACCAAGCCCCGCAGGGCGCTCATGTCGATGTCCACGGCTACGCCTCCTCCTCTTCCGTCATGTCCTTCTTGTCCTTGCGGTTGAACTCGACCTGGACGCGGGCCTTGTCGATCTCGTCGAAGGCGAGCCGGCGGGTGGTGGCCTTGCGGCCCTTCACGCCGGGCACTTCGAGGTCGAGGCCGTCGTCGTCCACGGTCAGGATTCTGGCGATCAGTTCCCCGTCCTCGCGGAGCGTGAACTTCACCAGTCGGTCGACGGCGCGGCGGTAGTGGCGGTGCTCGGTGAGGGCGCGCTCGGCGCCCGGCGTCCCGACTTCCAGCGTGTACTCCGCCTGGCCCATCGCGTCCGTCTCGTCCAGCTTGGCCGAGAGCGCGCGGCTGACGTCTGCGACCGCGTCCAGATCCGCGCCCTCGTCCGAGTCGACGACCACGCGCAGCACCCGCTTGCGTCCGACCGAGTCCACTGCGATCTCTTCGAGATCCAGGCCCTGGGAGCGTACGAGCGGTTCCAGCAGTTCTCGCAGCCTCTCGCTCTGGGTGGTGCTCATCCGGGTGACTCCTCGGCCGCGTGTGCTGTTGTGGGTAGGGCGCGTGTCAGGTCAAAGGGTAGCCGCTCCGCTGGGGTGTTGCCGTCCATGCGGTTCCTGTGCGTGGGGGTGCGTGGGGGCGCGCCCACCGGCCCGCGGGTGCCGCCATTTGGGCGCGTGCGGGGTGCGTGGGGGGCTTGTCGCGCGGTTCCCCGCGCCCCTATCGGGGCTGAGGCTCGATCACAGGTACCGTGATCACACCGCTTCTTTGTTCGTACGACCCCCCGAGGACGTCTGCCGTGTCGTTCACCGTGCCGTCGCGTACCCCTTCGGGGCCGCGAAGAAGGAGTCTGCTTGTCGGGGCCGCGAGCGCGGGCCTGCTGGTGGGGTGTTCGGCGGGGGGTGAGGGGTCGGATACCGCCGGGGGGAGTCCTTCGGTGGTGGAGAAGGCGCGGGCCCGGGTGGCGAAGGACAGCGGGGGCCTCGTGGAGCGGTACGACACCGTGATCGCCGCGCATCCGGACCTGGCCGCGCTGCTGACGCCGCTGCGGGCGGAGGTCGTACGGCATGCCCGGGCGTTCGGGGGCGGGAAGGGTACGGGCGCGGGTACTGGTGCTGGTACTGGTGCGGATACGCCGTCCGCTTCTCCGTCCGCTTCTTCGTCCGCTTCTTCGTCCGGCTCGCCTTCCGCCTCGGCGTCCCCCTCCCCCGTGCCGGAGGACCCCAGGGCCGCCCTCGCCGAGCTGGCCGCCGCCGAGCGGAGTCTCGCCGACAGGCGGGCCAAGGCGTTGCTGGAGGTGCCGGGCGAGGTGGCGCGGCTGATGGCTTCGGTGGCGGCGGCGGGGGCCGGGCACACGTACTTGTTGACGGAGGGGGCGAAGTGAGCAGCGGGGAGCTGAAGGCGGTCCAGGCGGCACTCGGGGCCGAGCACGCCGCCGTGTACGGGTACGGCGTCGTCGGCGGGAAGATCGGCGAGGCCCGGCAGAGCGAGGCCCGGGAGGCGTACGACGCGCACCGGGCCCGCCGGGACGAACTCACCCGGGCCGTGCGGGACCTGGGCGGCAAACCCGCCGCGGCGGCGGCCGGGTACGAGCTGCCCTTCCAGGTGACCGATTCCGACTCCGCCGTACGGCTCGCCGCCGAGCTGGAGGAGGGGGTGGCCGGCGTGTACTCCGATCTCGTCCGGGCATCCGAGGGCGACCGACGCGGCACGGCGGCCGAGGCGCTGCGGGAAGCGGCGGTGCGGGCGGTGCGGTGGCGGGGCGGAAGCGTAGCCTTCCCTGGTCTCGCCGAGCGGACGGCCGCTGCCGGCCCGTCGGCGACACCGCACACCTGATCACGGTCCGGAAGGGAACGACTCGCACATGGCTCGCATGGCTTTCGAGGACTTCGAACCGCCGCAGCGGCTGGTGCGAGCGCTCGCCGAGACACGGCGGCCGGACGGCGGTGACGGGATCGGCGAGTGGCTGGAAAGGCTTCCCGAGCTTCTCCAACGGGCCGTCGATCTACGCGAGTTGACCGTCGAGCGGGTGCAGGCGCCCGGCGGCCGCAGCAGTCTGGTGCTCCTCGTACGGCTGATCGACGGCACCCCCGCCGTGCTCAAGCTGGCGCCCCAGCGGGCCCGGCCGGAGAGCGAGCGGGCGGCTCTCGCGCACTGGGACGGGCGGGGCGCGGTGCAGTTGCTCAACCCCGGGGACAGTCATGGCGTGCTGCTGCTGGAGCGGCTGCATCCCGATCTGTCGGTGCGGTCGCTGCCGGAGGCGAAGGCGCTGCTGGAGGCCGCGGCGACGTTGCGGCGGCTGTGGGCCGAGCCGCCCGAGGCGCATGTCTTCGAGACCGTGGCCGAGCGGACGGGGCGGCAGGCCGAGCTGATGCGGTTCGGCTCCGCCGGGGACGGGGAGGCCGAGGCGCTGGTCGACGCCGCCCTTGCCGCGCGGGAGGAGTTGCTTGTCGCTGCGCCTGAGGAGCGGTTGCTGCACGGGACGTTTCGGCAGAGCAAGGTGCTGGCCGGGGAGCGGTTGCCGTGGCTGGCCGTGGGGCCGGATCCGGTGGTGGGTGAGTGTGCGTTCGATCTGGCTCGGCTGGTGCGGGATCGGGTCGAGGATTTGATCGCGTCGCCTTCGGGAGCGGCGATCACTCGGCGGCGGGTGAAGAAACTGGCCGAGTCGTTGGATGTGGATCAGGAGCGGTTGCGGGGGTGGACGTTGTTCCGGGCCGTGGAGTCGGGGGTGCGGGCGCGGAGGGTTGGGCGGCCTCGGGATGCGGAGTTGTTGCTTGAGTTCGCCGGGTGGCTTTGACCGGTGCGGATGAAGAGCTGACTCGGCCGGGTGCGTTCGGACGGTGACGGTCGTTCGTGGCTGGTCACGCCCACGCGGCGGAGCCGCACATCGATACAGCCCCACCCCCCTAGTGGGACCCCAGTTTCAGAGCCAGGACCGGGCAGTCGGCCGCTGCTCGCTTCGCTCGTTTCAGGGCGGCGCGCGGGACGGGGCCCTTCTCGAAGACCGGGTAGCCCCATTCGTCCAGGGTCATATGGTCCGGCAGGAGTTCCGCGCAGAGGCCATGACCCTGGCAGGCGGTCCAGTCGATGTCGAGGGTCGGGGCCGTGGGGGTGGTCATGGCGTCAGCTCCGGGGCTCGGGGACGGGCAGGACGGGCGTGTGGTCGGTGGCCGTGCAGTGGCCGTGGGCGTGGGCGTCGAGTTCGGGGGCGAACGTGGTCAGGGCGCTGCGGACCAGGCGGACGGTGCCGTCGGGGTGGTGGCAGACGCCTCGGCCTTCCACCAGGCCGGCCCAGCGAGCGATGTCGTCGCGGGTGGTGCCCTGGGGGCCTGGGGCGGCCAGGGTCTGGAAGGCGGCGGCGATGCGGGGCAGGCCGTTGAGGCAGGGCCCGCACTGGCCCGCCGACTGGAGGGCGAGGTAGCGCAGGACCCGGGCGGTCTCGGCGAGGCCGCAACGGTCGGCGGGGAGGACGGCGAGGATTCCGGCGCCCAAGTTCGCTGTGCTGAGGGTGAGTTGAGCGGCCTGGTGGGTCGGGATCCAGGTGCCGTGGTAGCCGCCGATCAGGATCGCGCTCGTGCCGTGGAGGGGGAGCAGGCGGTGCAGGGGGAGCCCGTAGGGGGCCTCCACGACTCGGGGGGTGTGGCCCGGGGCGTGCAGGGTGCACAGGACGCTGCCGGGTTCGCCGGGGGTGCCTGCCGAGCGGTACCAGTCGGCGCCGTAGCGGGCGATCAGGGCCAGGTGGGCGAGGGTCTCGACGTTCTGTACGAGGGTGGGGGCGCGGTGCACGCCCTGTTCGCGGACCGGGGGGTTCTGGTGACGGGGCAGGGCGGCGTGGCCGTTGATGTGCTGGGTGAGGGCCGAGGACTCGCCGGACAGGAAACGCTTGGGGACGCGGACGACCCGTACGGGGATGGGGTCGCGGTCGCGGCGTTCGGCCATCGCCGCTTCCAGGTGTACCGCGTCCTCCTCGACCGCGAGGTACGCCTCGGCCGCGCCGGTCGCCTCGGCGGCCAGGCGGAGGCCGTCCAGGACGAGGTGGGGTGACAGCCGCAGCAGCGTCTTGTCCTTGGCGCCGGCGGGTTCTCCCTCGGAGCCGTTGGCGACGACCACCGGGGCGCGGCCGGTGCGGCGGCCCGCATCGGCGACGGAGGCGAGCTTGCGGTACGTGGGGAAGGCGGCGCCGCCACGGCCGGTGAGGCCGGACTCGGCGGTCACGCGGAGCAGGTCGGCGGGGGTGAGGGCGGTGAGGGGGCCGTAGCGCTGTTCGTGGGTGGGGTGGTCGGCCGGGGTTCCGCCGGGGGCCAGCAGACGGGGTGACATGTGGAGGTCGGAGAGGACGGTCGGGGCGTTGGGTGCGGTCGTGGTGGTCACGGGCGGGCTCCTTCGGCCGTGCGGAGCAGGGTGGCGGGGGTGCGGCGGGAGTCTCGTACGGCGTGGGCGGCGCGCAGGGCGAAGGCGGCGAGCACCGCGGCGACGCAGGCGACCGTGAGCCAGAGCATCCAGGCGGTGCCGTTGTCCGTGCCGATGCCGATGCCGTGGACCAGGGCGAACGGCCAGGACGCGTACGCCAGCCAGTGCACGGCCCGCCAGGTGCGGTGGCCGACGCGGGCCCGGAGGAGGCTGGTGATCAGGACGCCGAGCATCAGGTCGAGGGCGACCGTGCCGAGGCCGAGCCAGAGGGGCTGGTAGTCGGAGACGAAGGGGATGAACGTGTCGACGAGGCTGATGTCCACGTAGTCGTCGACGACGGCGGCCGCGATGTGCAGGACCAGGAATGCGGTGGCGGAGAGGGAGAGGGTGCGGTGGAGGGAGACCGTGCCGAAGCGGGGCAGGCCGGGGATGCGGGCGCGGAGCCGCACCGCGATGCCGAGGAGGACGACGACGGTGAAGAGGACCAGACAGACGGCGCCGGTGGCTCTGTTGGCGTACCAGAGGATCTCGTCGCTCATGCGGTGGGCTCGGCTTTCGGAGTGGCGGACGGCCAGCCCGGTGTTGTGACGACCGTGCCCTCGTGGGTGACCAGTCGGGCCGGGAGCCCCAGGCGGGAGAGCCAGCGGGGTGCGGTCTCGCCCTTGACCAGGGCGGCGGTGGTGGCGGCGTTGGCGTCGGCGCAGGTGGAGGCGGCTACCGAGACGGTGCGCCAGGGGGTGGCGGCGGACTGACCCGTGCGGGGGTCGACTATGTGGTGAAGATGGTGGTCACCGCGGCGCCAGCGGCGGGCGGTGGTACCGGAGGTGGCGAGGCCGCCGCTGCGGATGCCGACCGTGGCGTACGAGCCGTGCTCGGGGAGTTCGTCGACCGGGGCCGTCTCGTCCTGGACGCGGATGCGCCAACCGCCGGCCGGGGGTTCGCCCGCGACGGCCGTGTCGCCGCCGAGGCTGACGAGGATGCCGCAGTCTGCTGTCCGGGCCAGGGTCCTGGCCGCCTTGTCGGCCGCCCAGGCCTTGGCCGTGGCACCCAGGTCCAGGCTGACACCGGGCGGGAGGGTCACCGTGTTCGTGGCGCGGTCCAGTTCGACCAGGCTCCAGCCCGGCACCCGCTTGACCGACAGCCGCACGGGGCGGTCGTCCTCCTGGACCAGGGTGAAGTCCCGGTCGTAGCCGAGGGCCTCCATCGCCGAGCCGACCGTGGGGTCCACCGCGCCGTCCGTGGCGCGGGCGGCGCGCAGGGCCACTGTCAGGGCCTCGGCCAGCAGCGGGCTGACCTTCACGGGTCGGCCTTCGGCCGCGTTCAGCGCCGACAGCTCCGAGTCCTGGCGGAAACGGCTGCACGCGGCGTCGACCTCGGCCAGGTGGCGGGCCAGGAGCAGATTGCAGGAGTCGAGCAGGGCCGGGTCGGTGGTGACCAGGCGGACGCTCGTACCGAGGGCCCGCCAGTCCGTGGCGGCAGTGGGGCGGGAGGTCGTGGACACGGTCATCACGACGCCCCCGAGGTCGAGTCCGCGGAGTCGTCCGAGGAGGACGTCATGCCGTCGGAGGAGGACTGGAGGTCCGCGGAGGAGTCGGAGGCGGAGGAGTCGCTCGAACTGTCCGAGGAAGAGGAGGAATTTGACGACGACGAGGAGGTCAAGGACGAGGAATCCGACGACGTGTCCGTGCTGCTACCGGTGCCGGTGCCGCTGTCGCTGCTCGAACTCGTGCCGCTGTCCGTGCTCGACGATGTCGAACTCGTGCCGCTGCCGCTCGCGTTGGTGTCCGTGTCCGCCTGCATCGTGCCGATCAGCGCGAACATGCCGGCCGCCGCCGCAAGCGTCACCGCCGCCGCGGTGGCCGCCGCGCGCCGGGCGCCTCTGCGGATTCCCGCGACGGCACCCTTTTCACTGGTCGCCATGACCGTTCCCCTCCGTAGTGACGTTCTGTCACGCCCTACGGTCGGGGAACGGTCTGAGAGAAACCTGTGAGGTACCTATAGGCCCCCGGAGAACATTCTGAGGGTTTTCTTTAGGCGGCGGTCAGGCGGGCGATCGCCTCATCCACCGTCAGCTCCTCGCGCTCACCGGTGCGGCGGTCCTTCAGCTCCAGGACGCCCTCGGCGGAGCGACGGCCGGCGACCAGGATCTTCGGTACGCCGATCAGCTCGGAGTCGGTGAACTTCACGCCCGGGGAGACACCGGCGCGGTCGTCGACCAGAACGCGGAGGCCGGCCGCCCGCAGCTTCTCGGAGACGTCGAGGGCCAGTTCGGTCTGGAGGGCCTTGCCCGCGGCGACGACGTGCACATCGGCCGGGGCGACCTCGGCGGGCCAGCACAGGCCCTTGTCGTCGGCGGACTGCTCGGCGAGGGCCGCGACCGCGCGGGAGACGCCGATGCCGTACGAGCCCATGGTGACGCGGACCGGTTTGCCGTGCCGGCCGAGGACGTCGAGCTTGAGGGCGTCGGCGTACTTGCGGCCGAGCTGGAAGATGTGGCCGATCTCGATGGCGCGGTCCATCCTGAGGCCGGTGCCGCAGTTCGGGCAGGAGTCGCCCTCCTGGACGACCACGACGTCGACGTACTCGCCGACCTCGAAGTCACGGCCCGCGACGACGTTCCTGGCGTGTGTGCCGGCCTTGTTGGCGCCGGTGATCCAGGCGGTGCCCGGCGCCACCCTCGGGTCGGCGATGTACGTGACCTTCTCGCCCAGGCCCTGCGGGCCGACATAGCCGCGGACCAGGTCGGGACGGCCGGCGAAGTCCGTCTCGGTGACCATCTCGACGACGGCCGGGGCGAAGTGCGCCTCGACCTTGCCCATGTCGACCTCGCGGTCGCCGGGGACTCCGACGGCGACGATCTCGCCGTCGACCTTGACGAGGAGGTTCTTGAGGGTGGCGGAGGCCGGGACGCCCAGGTGGGCGGCGAGGGTCTCGATGGTCGGGGTGTCCGGCGTCGGGATCTCTTCGAGAGCGGGCACACCCTCGGCGTCCACCGGCTTCAACTCGTACGTGATCGCCTCGGTGTTGGCCGCGAAGTCGCAGGCGGGGCAGTCCGCGAAGGTGTCCTCGCCGGCGCCGGCCGGGGCCAGGAACTCCTCCGACTTCGAGCCGCCCATCGCGCCCGCTGTCGCCGCGCAGATGCGGTAGTCGAGGCCCAGACGCTCGAACACCTGCTGGTAGGCCTGGCGGTGCAGTGCGTACGAGTGGGCCAGGCCCTCGTCCTCGGTGTCGAAGGAGTACGAGTCCTTCATCAGGAACTCGCGGCCGCGCAGGATGCCGGCACGGGGGCGGGCCTCGTCACGGAACTTGGTCTGGATCTGGTAGAGGATCACCGGCAGGTCCTTGTAGGAGGACGCCTGGTCCTTCACGATCAGCGTGAAGATCTCCTCGTGGGTGGGGCCGAGAAGGTAGTCGCCGCCCTTGCGGTCCTTCAGGCGGAACAGCTCCGGGCCGTACTCGTCCCAGCGGCCCGTCGCCTCGTACGGCTCCTTCGGCAGCAGCGCGGGGAGCAGCACCTCCTGGGCGCCGATCGCGTCCATCTCCTCGCGGACGATGCGCTCCACGTTGGCGAGGACCTTCTTGCCGAGCGGCAGCCAGGTCCACACGCCGGCCGCCGTGCGGCGGACGTAGCCGGCGCGGACGAGGAGCTTGTGGCTGAGCACCTCGGCGTCCGCCGGGTCGTCGCGCAGCGTCTTCGCCATCAACTGGGACATGCGCTGGACCGGTGCGTTCGCCATGGTTCTCGTACTCCTGCCGGATCGGTTGATGGCCTGAGGTTAGCCGGGCGGCGGGGGCCCGTGGAAATCCGGCGGTGGTGGCAGGGGGTGGGACGGCGGCTACCTGCGGCGCAGGGGCAGGGGGGCGCCCATCACCGCGTACGGCTTGGGGGCGCTGGGGAAGACGACCTGGCGGGCCAGGTCCGTGTAGCCGAGGGAGCGGTACAGGCCGCGGGCCGGGCTGTCGACGTCGATCGCGGAGAGGATCGACCGTGGTTCGGCCGCGCTGTCGGTGATGGTGGTGATCAGAGCGCGGCCGACGCCGTGGTTCTGGTGGCGGGGGTGGACGTGCAGTTCTGTGATCACGAAGGAGTCGTCCAGCCAGTGCTCGTGGTTGAGGGCGCGGAGGTAGGGCTCCACGACGGTGGACCACCAGTGGGTGCGGTCGTTGGGCATGCCGTAGACGAAGCCGACGAGCCGTCCGGCGGTGGTGGCGCCAAGGGCACGGGCGCCGGGGTAGGTCATGTGGCGGAGGACGATCTGGCGGCGGACCGCCACCTCGTCGGGGCCCAGGCCGAAGGCGACGGCTTGGACGGCTAGGGCCTCGTCTACGTGGGTGGAGAGGTCCAAGGGGCCGATGACGAGGTCCATGTTGCGGACTCTACAGGGGGGTTCGTGGTGTCTGCGGGGTGCGGGTTGTATGTGGCTGGTCGCGCAGATTCCCGCGGCCCTATAGGGCGCGTTCCTTGCCCGGCGGCCAGGAAGTGCACCTCAGAACAGCACGCTCATGAACGCGCCTACCTCCTGGAAGCCCACCCTTTGGTACGTGCGCCTCGCCGCCGTGTTGAAGTCGTTGACGTAGAGGCTGACCAGCGGGGCCACGTCGGCGAGGGCGTAGCGGAGGACCGCTGCCATGCCGGGGGCGGCCAGGCCCTGGCCTCGGTATTCGGGGGCCACCCAGACGCCCTGGATCTGGCAGGCGTGGGGGGTCGCCGCGCCGATCTCGGCCTTGAAGACGACGCGGCCGTCGGGGGCGAGGCGGGCGAAGGAGCGGCCGGAGCCCACGAGTTCGGCGACTCGGGCCTGGTAGAGGAGGCCGCCGTCGCCGGCCAGCGGGGAGACGCCGACCTCCTCGGTGAACATCGCGACACAGGCCGGCATGATCGCGTCCAGCTCGTCCTTGCGGATCCGGCGGACGTACGGGTCGGGGGCGACGTCGGCGGGGTCGGGCAGCCGGTCGGTGACCATGAGGGGCTGGCGGGAGCGGACCTCGCGGGCCGGGCCCCAGCTGGGTTCGAGCAGCCGCCAGAGCTGGGCGGTGGGTTCGGCGGGGCCGACGACCGAGGAACAGCGGCGGCCGGCCCGGCGGGCGCGGTCGGCGAAGGCGCGCACGGCGCGGGGGGTGGCGCAGATGGGGACGAGGTTGGCGCCGGCGTAGCAGAGGGAGGTCAGGGCGCCGTCCTCGTACCAGCCCCACATCTCGCCGCCGAGCCGCCAGGGGTCCAGGCCGGCGACCTGGACGCGGGAGGTCACGAAGGCGTTCGCGACGGGGTCTCGGTCCAGGACGGCGAGTGCGGCGTCCAGGTCACTCGGTTCGAGGACCCTGGTGGTGGTCTGGGTCAACACGTGCGGGGGCCTCACCCTGGGGTCTGCGGTGGTCTCCGCACGATACCCTGCCGGGCTGTGCCGGTCGCCCTGTGGCTGCGCCACGGCCGAGCCCCTTACAGCTCGGGGGCTACCGTGCTTTGGCGGGTGCGGGTGCGTTGTGGCTTGTCGCGCAGTTCCCCGCGCCCCTTGAGGGGGCCTGCGGCCCCTCAAGGGGCGCCGGTCCTCAGGAAGCGCGGCCTGATCAGCCTGCTACCGCCACCGTCGGTTCGCCCGAGGCGATGCCCTCCGCCTCCATCTGTTCGGCGATCTTCATGGCCTCTTCGATGAGGGTCTCGACGATCTTGGACTCGGGGACGGTCTTGATGACCTCGCCCTTGACGAAGATCTGGCCCTTGCCGTTGCCTGAGGCGACGCCGAGGTCGGCCTCGCGGGCCTCGCCGGGGCCGTTGACGACGCATCCCATGACGGCCACGCGCAGCGGGACCTCCATGCCGGTGAGTCCGGCGGTGACCTCTTCGGCGAGCTTGTAGACGTCGACCTGGGCGCGGCCGCAGGAGGGGCAGGAGACGATTTCGAGGCGGCGCGGCTTCAGATTCAGCGACTCCAGGATCTGGTTGCCGACCTTGATCTCCTCCACCGGCGGGGCCGACAGCGACACCCGGATCGTGTCGCCGATGCCCTCGGAGAGCAGCGCGCCGAAGGCCACCGCCGACTTGATGGTGCCCTGGAAGGCGGGGCCCGCCTCAGTGACGCCGAGGTGGAGGGGGTAGTCGCACTGGGCGGCCAGCTGGCGGTAGGCGTTGACCATGACGACCGGGTCGTTGTGCTTGACCGAGATCTTGATGTCCCGGAAGCCGTGCTCCTCGAAGAGGGAGGCCTCCCAGAGGGCGGACTCGACCAGCGCCTCGGGGGTGGCCTTGCCGTACTTCTGCAGGAGGCGGCGGTCCAGGGAGCCGGCGTTGACGCCGATGCGGATCGGGGTGCCGTGGTCGGCCGCCGCCTTGGCGATCTCCTTGACCTTGTCGTCGAACTGCTTGATGTTGCCGGGGTTGACGCGGACCGCGGCGCAGCCGGCCTCGATGGCGGCGAAGACGTACTTCGGCTGGAAGTGGATGTCGGCGATGACCGGGATCTGCGACTTGCGGGCGATCACCGGGAGGGCGTCGGCGTCGTCCTGCGTGGGGCAGGCGACGCGGACGATCTGGCAGCCGGAGGCCGTCAGCTCGGCGATCTGCTGCAGCGTGGCGCCTATGTCCGACGTACGCGTGGTGGTCATCGACTGGACCGACACCGGCGCGTCTCCGCCGACCGCCACGGACCCGACCTGGATCTGCCGGCTCTTCCGGCGCTCGGCGAGCTTGGTCGGAACGGACGGCATGCCGAGAGAAATCGCAGTCATCTGCTGTGCAACCCCAAGTTGTGGATCAGGATCGGGTCCCGGTACGGGCGGGCTCCAGGCTTCGAGATTACGGCACAGGCGGGGGCCCGAGCACTCCCCCACCTCGAACCACTCGGCGGGGGGACCCCCATCGTCCGTAAACCCACCCGTTGGGGAGACTCGCCGCGCGGTTCGGGCACTGGTGAGCGGACGTACCCGTACGACAGCGGCCGGGCCCCACTTTCGTGAGTGTGCCCGGCCGCCGTGAACTACGGGTGACTACGAGATGCGCACCGGGTTCACGAGGTCCGCGATCAGCACCAGGAGCGTGAAGCAGACGAAGATTCCGGCCACGACGTACGCGACGGGCATCAGCTTCGCCACGTCGAACGGGCCGGGGTCGGGCCGGCGCAGCACTTTGGCCGCGTTCCGGCGCAGCGACTCCCAAAGGGCGCCCGCGATGTGCCCGCCGTCGAGCGGGAGGAGCGGAAGCATGTTGAACAGGAAGAGGGAGAGGTTGAAGCCGGCGAGCAGGATGAGGAAGCTGGCGAGCTGCTGGGTGGCGGGGATGTCCATGGTGAAGATCTCGCCGCCGACGCGGGCCGCGCCGACCACGCCCATGGGCGAGTCGGCCTCGCGCTCGCCGTCGCCGAAGGTGGCGTCCCACAGGGCGGGGACCTTGGCGGGCAGGGAGATCAGGGACTCGACGCCGTTCTCCATCATGTCGCCCATGCGGTCCACGGACTCGCCGAAGGACAGCGGGAGGACTTCGGAGGCGGGGGTGAAGCCGAGCCAGCCGGCGTACACGTACTTGTCCTCGACGTAGCCGCCCTCGCCGTCGGTCTGGCTGACCTGGTTCTTGATGAGGGTGGGGGTCAGATCGACCTGCTGGCCCTTGCGGTCCACGGTGAGCGTGACCTGCTTGCCGGGGTTGTCGCGGATGTCGGCCTGCAGGGAGGACCAGTCCTCGACGGGGGTGCCGTCGAACGCGACGATCTTGTCGCCGGGTTCCAGGCCCGCCGCCTTGGCCGGGGCCTCCTGGTCGCTGCCCTTGCACTTCGAGCGGTTCTCACTGGCCGAGATGACGCAGTCCGAGACCTTGCTGACCGTGGTCGTCTGGGTCTGGGCGCCGAAGGTCATCATCACGCCGAGGAAGATCACGAAGGCCAGGACCAGGTTCATGAAGGGTCCGGCGAACATCACGATGACGCGCTTCCAGGGCTTGCGCGTGTAGAAGAGTCGGTTCTCGTCGCCGGGCTGCAGTTCCTCGAAGGAGGCCGCGCGGGCGTCCTCGATCATCACGCGCCACGGGGAGGTCGAGCGGGATTCGATCCGGCCGTCCGGGCCGGGCGGGATCATGCCGATCATGCGGATGTAGCCGCCGAGCGGGATCGCCTTGACGCCGTACTCGGTCTCGCCCTTCTTGCGCGACCAGATGGTCGGTCCGAAGCCCACCATGAACTGGGGCACGCGGACACCGAAGAGCTTGGCGGTCGAGAAGTGGCCCAGCTCGTGCCACGCGATCGAGAAGGCCAGGCCGATCACGAAGACCACTATGCCGAGGATGAACATCAGGGTCGTCATGCACGGGCCTCCGCGGTCGTCCGCTCGGTGGGGTTGGCTGTCGAAGTGGTCAGTTCACGGGCCCTGGCGCGCGCCCAGGTCTCCGCTTCGAGGACGTCCGCCACGGTCAGGGAAGTTCCCGTTCCGGGGGTGCCGTGCTCCTCGACGACCTGTGTGACGGTTTCCATGATCGCGTTGAACCGGAGCCCCCCGTGCAGGAACGCGTCGACGCACTCCTCGTTGGCCGCATTGAACACCGCCGGGGCGGTGCCCGCGAGCTGTCCCACCTGCCGGGCGAGCCCGACCGACGGGAACGCGTCGCTGTCGAGGGGGAAGAACTCCCAGGTGGACGCCTTGGTCCAGTCGAAGGCGGGCGCGGCGTCCGGGACGCGCTGCGGCCAGCCGAGGCCGATGGCGATGGGCCCGCGCATGTCGGGGGGCGTCGCCTGGGCCATCGTCGATCCGTCCGTGAACTCAACCATCGAGTGGACATACGACTGGGGATGCACGACGACCTCAATGCGGTCGAAGGGAATGTCGTAGAGGAGGTGCGCCTCGATGACCTCCAGGCCCTTGTTGACCAGGGTCGCGGAATTCACGGTGATGACCGGGCCCATGGCCCAGGTGGGGTGCGCGAGGGCGTCGGCGGGCCGCACGTCGGCCAGCTCCGCCTTCGTACGGCCGCGGAACGGGCCGCCGGAGGCGGTGACGACGAGCTTGCGCACGTCCGCCCGGGTGCCGGAGGCGAGGGCCTGGAAGAGGGCGGCGTGCTCGGAGTCGACCGGGATGATCTGGCCCGGCTTCGCCACGGCCTTCACCAGCGGGCCGCCGACGATGAGCGACTCCTTGTTGGCGAGCGCGAGGGTGCGGCCCGCCTCCAGGGCGGCGAGGGTCGGGGCGAGGCCGATGGAGCCGGTGATGCCGTTCAGCACGGTGTGGCAGTCGGACGTGGCCAGGTCGGTGGCCGCATTCGGGCCGGCGAGGATCTCGGGCAGGGCCTCCCCGGCCCCGTACACGGCGGCCAGGGCCTCGCGCAGCGCCGGTACGACGTCCTCCCGGGCGACGGCGACGGTCCGCACGCGCAGGCGGTGCGCCTGCGCGGCCAGCAGCTCCACCCTCCCTCCGGCGGCGGAGAGCCCGGTGACACGGAAGCGGTCCGGGTTGCGCAGGACGAGGTCGATGGCCTGGGTGCCGATCGAGCCGGTCGATCCGAGGATCACTACGTCCCGTACACCGTCGACCGGGTCGAAGACGAGATGCGGATCGGCGAGAGGGGCTGGACTGTCGCTCATCCCTCCATTGTGGCCGCATCCGGTGTCCGGCAGGACCACGCGTCCCCTTGTCGACCCACTTCGTGCCGTGTGTGGTTGACGAGGGCATTTCCACCGCGACCACGTACAAGAACCGCAAGGCCTACGTCTGGAACAACACCGGTGACACGGCGACGCTGCTGAAGGCGGACGGTTCGACGGTCGACTCTCGTTCCCGGAGTGCGCGGGACGGTAGCGACGAGTACTGCCAGCCCGCTGCGAGGGCCGTCCGTAGGCCGCGGGCCGTAGGTGGCTGGTCACGCAGTTCCCCGCGCCCCTGAAGACGGCCCATCGGGCCGATCTTCATGCGGGCGCGGGGGAGGTGTGACAGGTCACCGGATGCGGCGGTGGACGTTCTCCTTCTCGCTCGGGCCCGGGGTGGCGTCCGCGATCCAGGGGCCCTCGCCGGACGGGTCGACGACGCCCTGTTCGAGCCATTCGTAGGCGCCGCCGAGGACGCCCTTGACGACCTTGCGGTCGAGGTCGTCGGTGTTGGTCCACAGGCGGCCGAAGAGTTCCTCGACGCGGATGCGGGACTGGCGGCAGAAGACGTCGGCGAGCTGGTAGGCCTCGCGGCCGTGGCCCTCGGTGGTGCGGAGCAGTTCCGCGCGCACGACGGCCGCGCTCATCGCGAAGAGTTCGGCGCCGATGTCGACGATCCGGCCCAGGAAGCCCTGCTTGGTCTCCATACGGCCCTGCCAGCGGGACATGGCGTAGAACGTGGAGCGGGCGAGCTTGCGGGCGTTGCGCTCGACGTAGCGCAGGTGGGTGGAGAGGTCCGGGTGGCCCGCCGGGTGGAAGTCGCCGTACGTACGTGGGAGTTGGCCGGGGCCGGCGACCAGTTTCGGCAGCCACTTGGCGTAGAAGACACCCGCGTTCGCGCCCGCCCTGGCCTTGTCGGAGAGGGACTTCTCGGGGTCGATGAGGTCGCCGGCCACGGAGAGGTGGGCGTCGACGGCCTCGCGGGCGATCAGCAGGTGCATGATCTCCGTGGAACCCTCGAAGATCCGGTTGATGCGCAGGTCGCGCAGCATCTGCTCGGCGGGGACGGCCCGTTCACCGCGCGCCCGGAGCGAATCCGCCGTCTCGAAACCGCGGCCGCCACGGATCTGGACCAGTTCGTCGGCGATGCGCCAGCCCATCTCGGAGGCGAAGAGCTTGGCGAGGGCGCCCTCGATGCGGATGTCGTTGCGGTCCTCGTCGGCCATCTGCGAGGACAGGTCGAGCACCGCCTCCAGGGCGAAGGTGGTGGCGGCGATGAAGGAGATCTTCTGGCCGACCGCCTCGTGGTGCGCGACCGGCTTGCCCCACTGCTCACGGACCGCCGACCACTCGCGGGCGATCTTCAGGCACCACTTGCCGGCGGCCACGCAGGACGCCGGGAGCGAGAGCCGGCCGGTGTTGAGGGTGGTGAGGGCGATCTTCAGGCCCGCGCCCTCGGGGCCGATGCGGTTGGCGGCGGGGACCCGGACCTGGTGGAGACGGGTGACGCCGTTCTCGATGCCGCGCAGGCCCATGAAGGCGTTGCGGTTCTCGACGGTGACGCCGGGTGAGTCGGTCTCCACGACGAAGGCGGTGATGCCGCCCTTGTGTCCGTCGGACTTGGGCACCCGCGCCATGACGACGAGGAGGTCGGCGACCACGCCGTTCGTCGTCCACAGCTTCACGCCGTCGAGGACGTAGTCGTCCCCGTCCGGCACCGCGGTGGTGGCGAGCCGGGCCGGGTCGGAGCCGACGTCGGGCTCGGTGAGGAGGAAGGCGCTGATGTCGGTGCGGGCGCAGCGCGGCAGGAACCTCTCCTTCTGCTCGGGGGTGCCGAACAGTTTCAGCGGCTGCGGTACGCCGATCGACTGATGCGCCGAGAGCAGCACGCCGATGGCCGGGCTGGCCGAGCCGACCAGGGCCAGCGCCTTGTTGTAGTACACCTGGGTGAGGCCGAGACCCCCGTACCTGGGGTCGATCTTCATGCCGAGGGCGCCGAGCTCCTTGAGGCCGTTGATCACCTCGTCGGGGATGCGGGCCTCGCGCTCGATCAGGGCCCCGTCGACCTTCGTCTCGCAGAAGTCGCGGAGCTTGCTCAGGAACTGCTCGCCACGCCGGACGGCCTCGTCGGTGGGGAGCGGGTGGGGGTGGATGAGGTCGAGACGGAACCGGCCCAGGAACAGTTCCTTGGCGAAGCTGGGCTTGCGCCAGTCCTGCTCCCGGGCGGCCTCCGCCACCTGTCGGGCCTCACGTTCTGTGACGACGGGCTTCTTGAGGGGTGGTGCGGACATGAGGCTCACCTCGCCGCGAATCGGGATCTTGTACCTGATGGGTACCTGAATGGTTACCGATGGGTGCTACTCGATCGTTGGTACCCGATCCGGAGTGACCCCGCCACCCCTCGCGTGCGCGTTCGGCCCCCTTCGGCCGACGCGCACCCCGCCCTCAGCCGATGTCCACCGAGTACGACTTGGTGTCCAGGCGGCCGGTTCCCTTGAAGACCTCGGTGCCCGCCTCGATGCCGGAGACGTACTTGTCGCTGCTCAGCAGCTTGCGGCGGACCAGGGCCTGGGTGAAGTCGTCGAGGTTGAGCGTGGCCTTGGTGGTGTTGGTGCGGCGGACGAAGGAGTACACCTTCCAGCCGATGTCACCGGTGTAGATGTCCCACATCGCCCCACCGAGGCTGACGCTGCCGTACTTGGTGCCGAGCGGGCCCGCGCCGCCCTGACTGTTGAGCCAGATCATCACCTCGTCGGTGGGCTGGTCCTGCCAGTCCGCGGTGTTCTTGTTGTGCAGCCACAGGTCGTAGGCGACGTTCATGGTCCCGGGGTTCGAGCTGACCGAGAACTCCCAGCTGGTCTTCACCGGCTTCCGGTCGCCCACCCGGACGGGCAGCTGCGTCGCCGCCTTGTCGGTCTTCCAGCCCCAGTGCCAGCCGAGCACGGTACTGGCATACGACTTCACGTCGTAGTCCTTGCCCGTGCCGCTGTTGGCCAGGCTGTAGCTGGTCCCCCACGAGATGGTGGACCCCGATCGGGAGTTGTCCCAGACGCACTGGGTGCCGGTGGCCTTCTCCCTGTTCCAGACGTTGTTGTTCACGTAGTACTTGCCGAGCGTGATCGTGTCGAAGTCCGTGCACTTCTTGGCCTCCTCCCCCGCCATCGCCACGGTCACGGAGGCCCCGATCGCGAGTGCGGTGACAGCGGCCGCGCCGATCTTGGCCGTACGGGTCAGGCGTGGGCGACGGTGCGACATCGGTGTTTCCTTCCGGGGGCGGTACGTACGGGCACTGGTCGCCGCCGAACGCCGCGAAGGTTGCCGTCCGGTCCTAAGCTGAGGACCGGGCGCCTTTGCGCCAGGCGCCCACACCAGCCGACCGGGGCGCGGGGAACTGCGCGAGAAGCCCCCACTCACCCGCACCCGCCACCGACACCCCCACCACCCCTTTGGGCGCCCGGCGAATTATCGAAGCGCTTCGACAACCTATGGACACCCATCCACCGCCGAGCTACTGTCGAGCCACCCTCACTCGCCCTTGTTCAGAGATAGCGCTGTCGAAGCGCTTAAACACGCTTGGAGAGCTGGATGGTCACCCTCGCCGAGGTCGCCCAGCACGCCGGAGTCTCGGCGAGCACGGTGAGCTATGTCCTCAGCGGCAAGCGGTCCATCTCCGCGGGCACCCGGCAGCGGGTCGAGCGGAGCATCCAGGAGCTCGGCTACCACCCGAACGCGGGGGCCCGCGCCCTGGCGAGCAGCAGGTCGAACATCGTCGCCCTGATGGTCCCGCTGCGCACCGACATGTACGTCCCGGTGATGATGGAGATCGCCATAGCGGTGGCCACCACGGCCCGCACGTACGGCTACGACGTGCTGCTGCTCACCGGCGAGGAGGGCCCCGACGCGGTGCGCCGTGTCACGGGCAGCGGGCTCGCCGACGCGATGATCCTGATGGACGTGGAGCTCGACGACGAGCGGCTGCCGCTGCTGCGCGGCACCGACCAGCCGTCGGTGCTCATCGGCCTGCCGGCCGACACCAGCGGGCTGACCTGTGTCGACCTCGACTTCGGGGCGACGGGCGCGCTGTGCGTGGAGCATCTGGCGAAGCTCGGTCATCGCGACATCGCTGTCATCGGCGAGGCGCCCGCGGTGTACGAACGGCACACCGGTTTCGCCGAGCGCACCCTCGACGGGCTCCGGTCCCGGGCAAGGGAGTTGGGCCTGCGCGTGCTGCACCGCCCCTGCGAGGGCGGCTACGACGCGATGGCCGCGACCCTGGCCCGGATCTTCGACGAACGGCCGGGCACCACCGGGGTCGTCGTGCAGAACGAGTCCGCCGTGGAGCCGCTGCTCGCGCTGCTGCGGCAGCAGGGGCGCGCGGTGCCGGAGGACGTCTCGGTGATCGCGGTCTGCCCGGACCAGGTCGCCGTGCAGGCCTCGGTACGGCTGACGTCCGTGGCCATCCCCGCCCAGGAGATGGGCCGGCGGGCCGTGGAGCAGCTGGTCGCCAAGCTGGAGGGCCGGGACACCGACGAAGTGGTGCTCCTCGCCCCCGAGTTGACCGTCCGCGCCAGCACGGGGCCACTGTCCACCACCGGCTGAACCACGTCGTACGCAAGCCGTCGTACACAAACCGTCGCACACAAACCGCCGTACGGGAGTCGCCGTACGGCCCCCACCTCCTCTCCCACCGCCCGGCCCGCCGGAGCCGAGCCGGGTGTGCCGCCACTCCTCCCTTCCAGGAGACCTCCGTGAATCAGCCTGCCGAGAACCAGACCCCGACGGGCGCGGTCAGCCTCGCCCAGTCCTCCCCCACCGTCGGCACGTTCCGTGAGCGGGACGGCGCCCTGGAGTGGAGCGGACGCCAGGAGACCCTGCGGATCGAGCCCTGGGGCCCGGACGCGGTCCGGGTCCGCGCCCGCCTGGGCGGCCCGGTCCTCGACGGGCTGCCGGGCGCCCTGCTCGACGAGGCGGAGAGCACCGAGAGCAGCGTCAAGATCGAGGACGGGCTGGGGCGGCTGACCGTCGGCGCGCTCACCGTCGAGGTCGACGCCGAGGGCCTGATCCGGTACACGCGCACCGCCGACGGCGGCGAGCTGCTGTCGGAGGCCCGCGCCCACTTCTGGTGGCCCGGCTCGCGCCTGTACACCGCCGTCGGCAACGGCTACCACCGCCTGGAGCAGCGCTTCGCCGCGTACGACGACGAGAAGCTGTACGGCCTCGGGCAGCACCAGCACGGGCGGCTCGACCAGAAGGGCCTGGTGCTCGACCTGGTCCAGCGCAACGCCGAGGTCGGCATTCCGGTGCTCACCTCCAGCCGCGGCTACACCCTGCTGTGGAACAACCCGGCGATCGGCCGCGTCGAGCTGGCCGGCAACGGCACCCGTTGGGTCGCCGACTCGGCCCGGCAGATCGACTACTGGATCACCGCGGGCGACCCGGCCGACGCGCAGCGCCGCTACAGCGCGGCGACGGGCCGTACGCCGATGCTGCCCGAGTGGGCGGCCGGCTTCTGGCAGTGCAAGCTGCGCTACCGCACACAGGACGAACTCCTCGCCGTGGCACGGGAGTACAAGCGGCGGGGCCTGCCCATCGACGTCATCGTCTGCGACTTCTTCCACTGGACGCATCTCGGCGAGTGGAAGTTCGACCTGAGCGAGTGGCCCGACCCGGCGGCCATGGTCCGTGAGCTGGACGAGCTGGGCATCAAGCTGGTGGTGTCCGTGTGGCCGTCGGTCTCGCCGCTGAGCGAGAACCACCACCTCATGGAGCAGCGCGGCTACTTCATCGGCACCCAGTACGGCCCGATGGCGCACGCCGACTGGCCGGACAAGGAGGTCGCGTCGACGGTCCAGGTCGCCTTCTACGACGCGACGAACCCGGAGGCGCGCGACTTCGTGTGGTCGCGGGTGAAGGAGAACTACCTGGAGCCGTACGGCATCAAGGCGTTCTGGCTGGACGCCTGCGAGCCGGAGATCAAGCCGGGCTTCCAGGAGAACCTGCGCTACTGGGCGGGGCCCGGCCTGGAGGTCGGCAACATCTATCCGGCCGAGATCGCCCGCACCTTCTACGAGGGGCTGAGGGCGACCGGCGAGGAGGAGATCGTCTCCCTCAACCGTTCGGCGTGGGCGGGCAGTCAGCGGTACGGTGCCGCGCTGTGGTCCGGTGACATCGGCACGGACTTCACGACGCTGCGCCGGCAGATCGCGGCGGGCCTCAACACGGCCTTGTCCGGCATCCCCTGGTGGAACACCGACATCGGCGGCTTCCATGGGGGCGACCCCGATGATCCGGCGTACCGCGAGGTGATGGTGCGCTGGTTCCAGTTCGGGGCGTTCTCGCCGTTGATGCGGCTGCACGGGTTCCGTGAGCCCGGTATGCCGCTGGGGCCGGCCATGACCGGGGGGCCCAACGAGGTGTGGTCGTACGGGGAGGAGGCCGGGGCCATCCTGGAGGAGTACCTGCGGCTGCGGGAACGGTTGAAGCCGTACGTGCTGAGGGTCATGCGGGAGGCCCATGAGGAAGGGCTGCCGGTGATGCGGCCGCTGTTCCTGGAGTTCCCGCAGGACGCGGCCGCCTGGTCGGTCGACGACGCGTATCTGTTCGGGCGGGATGTGCTGGTGGCACCGGTGCTGGAGGCGGGGGTGACTGCCTGGACGACGTATCTTCCGGCGGGCGCTCGGTGGGCGGATGCGTGGACTGGGGAGACGTACGAGGGCGGCCGGTCGGTGACCGTGGATGCTCCGCTGGACCGGATTCCGGTGTTTCTGCGCGACGGGGTGTCGTTGCCGATCGCCGAGTAGGGGCCCGGTGCGGGGGTGGGCCGGGTGGGGTTCCGCGGCTCGGCGGTTACGACGTGCCGCCTGCGCCCACCCCTCCCTCCCCCCTCGGCTTCGCTCGAGCGGGAGGCACCCCCATCGCCCCAGCGGCACGGTTGCCCGCAGCTGAGCAGGCCTCGGCTGTGGTTGTCAGGAGAGTTGGGGTGCGACCTCGGTCATCAGTAGGTCCAGGTGGTCGAGGTCGGACAGGTCGCGGAGGCGGACGTAGACGCGGGTGGTGCCCGACTCGGCGTACTGGCCCAGCTGTTCGACGATTCTCGCGGGTGAGCCGTGGAGTGGCTCCTCCGGTGGGAGGCGGGACTGTTCGGGGTGGTCTTCGCGGTGCAGATCCTCGAAGGGAACGTGCTCCAGCCGATGATCCACAGTCGGACCGTGCAGATGCACCCGGCGGCGATCCTGCTGGCCCTCACGGCGGGCGCCTCCATCGCCGGCATCCTCGGCATGCTTCTCGCGGTGCCGCTCACGGCGGCGGTGTCCGGTGTGCTGTCGGAGCTGCGGGCGCGGTACGGCGACGGGGCGGGCGCGACAACACCCCCGGGGTCGAGGGAGGTTGCCCGCGCGGCAGGATGATCGCCGGCGGGCGCCTCACCCGGGCGACCGCCGACGGCACCGCGCCCGGGCCCGGATCGCCCCTGACCCGCACCGAAGGGAAGTCCTCGATGTCCTCCGCTCCCCTGTCCCTCACGCTGGCCAATCTGTTACTCCGGCCGACGCTCGGTTCCCGGCGCGACCCGGACCGGGTCTTCGACCGGATCGTCACCAAGGCCGGGCAGGCGGACGGGGACGAGGAGTTCACCGACGGTTTCCGTTTCCTGCTGCGCCACTGGGCGGGCGACGCCGACCTCACCGCCGTCGGCTGGCAGTCCGCACAGGCCCATCTGCGCAGGCATCTCACCAACCGGGCCCGGGTCCGGCGGCTGATCGCCGAGCACCCCGAGATCGAAGAGGAGACCATCGAGAAGCCGGTGTTCGTGGTCGGTCTGCCGCGCACCGCCACCACACTCACCCACGGTGTGCTGTCGATCTCGGACGAGCACCGCTGCCCGCTGCTGTGGGAGCTGCTCGCGCCCGACCTCTACCCCTCGGTCGAGTCCCGGCGGAAGGCGATCGCGTCCGCGCGCCGGTGGGTGGGCGGCATCAACCTGTTCGCCCCGCGCTTCCAGGACATCCACCCCATGGTCGCCGAAGGCCCCGAGGAGTGCACCTTCATCCTGCCGCACGCCTTGGTGCCCCTGTCCCAGGCCCGCATACCCGAGTACCAGGCCTGGCACTTCGAGCGGGACTTCGTCCCGGACTACGGCTACCTCAAGCAGGTCTACCAGGTGCTCCAGTACGGCCGCCCGCGCCGCCGCTGGATGCTCAAGTCCCCCATGCACCTCGGCAACCTCGACGCCCTGCGCGCCGTCTTCCCCGACGCGACGATCGTGTGGACCCACCGCGACCCGGCGACCGTCGTCGCGTCGTTCTGCAGCCTGGTCGAGCAGGGCATGGTCGGCACGCTCAGCCCCCTCGACCTGCACGTCCTCGGCGCCCAGTGGCTCGAACTGCTGAGCCGCTCCATGGAGCACGCCCTCGCGGCCCGTGCCGCCATCCCCCGCGAGGCGCTGGTGGACGTCCCGTACTCCTGGCTCGGTACGGACCCGGCCACGGGTGCCCCCAAGCTCCACGAGGCCGTCGGCGCCCGCTGGACCGACGCCGACGCCGCCCGGCTCCCCGAGATCGTCGCCCGCCCCAAGGGCACTCGCCCCCACCGCTACGACCTGGCCCGCTACGGCCTGACCCGGGCCGATGTCGAGTCTGCCTTCACCGACTACAACGCGCTGCGGGCCGAGGTCGACCGGGCCTGACGGGATCCGGCGGCGGGATCTGACGGGACCTGACGGAAAAGACCTCGGCCACCGGCATCCCACCGGTGGCCGAGGTCTCGCGTGTCCTAGCCGACGACCCGGCCCACCTCGATCCGGTCGATGTTCGGCGCCCAGGCGCCCGCGTTGCCGATGGTCACCTTGTTGGCGCCCTTCTTCAGGTCGACGGGGACGCCCACCGTCCAGTAGTCGTCCCAGCTCCAGGTGTTCTTGAAGGTGACCTTGCGCGGCTCGTCGGCCCCGACCGTGATGTCCGCCGTCCGGGACATGATGTCGGTGTTGTAGGCGTGGCCGTTGTCGCGGCGGTCGTTGTGCGCGTAGTGGACGACCAGGACGTAGCGGCCCGAGGTGGGGGCGTTCACCGTGAACTCGGCGGTGCTGTCCGCGCTGTTGCCGAGCCAGCCGATGTACGAACCGGCCGAGGCGTACGCGGAGTCGACGAGTTTGGCTCCTCCCGCGAGCGTGGCCGCGGCGCCCTCGTACGCGAGGGTGCCGGTGGTCGATCCGGCGCCGGTGACGTCGAGGGAGCGGACCGCGGTGTGCTTGGCGGTCGCGGTGACGCGGTTGTTGCCCGCCACGAGGTACAGCCGCAGCGGCCGGTCGGGCACCGCGGCCACCGACTGCCCGTGCAGGGCGAGTTTCACCGGCCCCGACGCCCGGGGCACCACCCGGTAATAGCCGTCGCGCGGGGCGTACACGTCGAAGACCGCCTTGTCGCCGGAGCGCAGCACGAGCGCGCCGGTGCCGGCACCCGCCGACGAGGAGTAGTCGTACGACGGCTTCCCGCTGATGTCCGCGAGCGTGGCCTCGTAGGAGGCGGACGGCTCGGCGGTGCGGGCGGTGAGGTCGATCCGGTCGAGGGTGACCTCGGTGTCGCCCTTGGCGAGGGTCAGTTGGTGGGTTCCTGCCGAGAGTTGGACGGTGACGTCCTTCTTGGCGCGGTAGGTCCAGTTCTCGGTGGAGGGGTAGGTGACGGTGACCGGGTCGCCGCCGTCGATCGTCAGCTTCTGGGTGGCCGGGGTCCCGGACTGGTTGCCGTACAGGATCGCCAGGTCGTACGTGCCGTCCTTCGGTACCGACACCGTGAAGTCGACCTTGCTGCCGGCCTGGTTGAGCGAGCCGACGTCCTTGGTGCCGGAGGCCGCGTAGCCGTTGGCGTTGCTCACGGTGCCCTGGGTGTAGACCTTGCCGTCGGTGATGGCGGCGTCCTCGGCCTCGTAGGCGGCGGCCCAGGGGACGGGCGGGGTGGTCGGGGTGCCGGAGCCGCCCGGGGTGAGGACGATGCGGTAGGCCGACATCTTGTGCAGGCCCCGCAGCGGGACGGTCACCGTGCCGTCGTCCCCGATCTTCACCTTGGTACGGGAGAGGACGCGCGGCGTCGCGTGCTGACCTTCGTAGCCGGACCAGGCGGCCTCGGCGACGGTCGCGGTGACCGTACGGCCGAAGAGGGACCGGGGGACCTTCCGGACCACGACGTCCGTGTCGTCGGCGGAACCGCCGAGCAGGACCTGGGCCTGGCGGCGGGAGGCGTCGAGGGAGGCGAGGCCCTGGAGGGTGTCGATGGTGTTCGCCTGCGGCGGGGTGACCTTGACGGTGTTCCCGGTCAGGCCCGCGTACCAACGGAAGAACCACCAGCCGCCGTTGGGGATGTTGGAGCGGACGACGTTGCCGTCCATGTTGCCGGCGGCGTCCCAGTAGGCCTGGTTGGCGTACACCTTGTTCCGCTCGAACATCGAGACCCACTGGACGAGCTGGCCGGGGACTGAGAGGTCACGACGGTTGGCGTACTCGTCGATGTTGATCTCCAGCGGGGCTATGCCCGCTTCCCGCTCCAGGGCACGGTAGTTGTCGTAGTGCCCCTGGAAGTCCCGCAGCGAGCCAGAGCCCAGCTCGTGCCAGGTCATGACCTGGGGCAGGACGTTCTCGCGCTTGGCGAATGCGAGGAAGTCCTTCAACACGCGTGTGTGGTAGGCGGCTTCGTTGGGGCCGGCGATCCTCGCGTCGGGGTCGATCGCGCGGATGCGCTGGTACACCGTCTTCCAGTCCCTGAAGAACCGGTCGCGGTTGACCTCGTACTGCGCCTGGTCGGCGACCCCGAGCTGGTACCAGATCTGGTCCGGCTCGTTGAACGGGATATAGACGAAGCGGTCGCTGTTCGGATCGGCCGCGATCTCCTTGACGATCTTGTCGACCTTGGGGAGGTAGTCGTCGATGCCGAGGTCCTCGTAGGGCCACTTGGCGTAGATGTCCTGCATCATCACGTTGATCTCGCCGCCGCCGTTGCGGAAGAACGACTTGGAGACGGTCAGCGCGTCGCCGTTGGGGTGCTGGGCGCCGCCCTCCGGCTTCTGCGAGATGCTGGTGATCTTCAGCGGCGCGAGGGCCGCGTCGCTGGGCACCCCGTCGTCGCTGAGCCCGTACAGCGCGCCGTTGGCGCCGCGCATCACCGGGCCCTCGGAGGCGGAGAGGTCGACGGTGAGGCGCTGCGGGTCTGCGGCAGCTGCCACGGACGATCCGGTGGCGGGGAGGGTGCCTGCCATGAAGGTGACTCCAAGTAGTGCTGTGACCAGGGCGGTTCTGGTACGAGACCTGGTGCGGGTCCGGGTGCGGGCTCTCGTGCGGGTGGGGGTGATCACGCTGCTGGACCTCCGGTCATTTGACGGCTCCACTGGTGATTCCGGACACGATCTTTCGCTGGCCGACGAGGAAGACGGCGACCATCGGCAGGCTCATCACCACGACGTACGCGAAGACGAGATGCCAGTTGTTGAGGTAGAGCTGGGCGCTCGCGACCTTGTAGAGGTTGAGCGGGAGGGTGGCCCGGTCGCCGCCTCCGAGGACGAAGAAGGCGTAGAAGATGTCGCTCCAGGCGTAGAGCATCACCATGATCGTCGCGGTGGCGATGACCGGCCGGAGGAGTGGAAGGACGATCCGCGCGAAGATCCGGAACGGCTTCGCCCCGTCGATCCGGGCCGCCTCCTCCAGTTCCATCGGGATGGCGCGGATGAAGCCCGTCATGAAGAAGATCGAGGTGGAGAGGTACATCCCGGTGTAGACAGCGATCATTCCGGGCCGGGTGCCCGCCAGCCCCAGCTGCCGCAGCTCCATCACGATCGTGATGACCGCCGGCGGCAGCAGCAGCCCGCTGATGCACAGCGCGTACGCCGCCGCGACCAGCCTCGACTTGCGGCGGGCGAAGACCCAGGCGGCGCCCGCGCCGAGGATCAGCACGAGAACCACCGAAGGGACCACGACCAGCAGGGAGTTGAGGAGCCCGCGCAGCATCTCGCCCTGGGCGACGGCGTCCTCGTAGTTGGCGCCGGGCTGCCAGTGCTGCGGCAGGTCGAGGTTCGGCCTGATGGCCTCCGCCTGCGGCTTGGCGGAGGTGACGAGGACCAGCCACAGGGGGACGCCGACGGCGAGGCCGGCGATGAGGAGGACGAGGGCGGGGCGGCCGTACCGCCAGACCACGGACGGGTTCAAAGCAGCTGCTCCCTTCGCCTCAACCCGATGACCAGCGGAATCGCCACGGCGACCACGACCAGGAAGAGGACGAGGCTCATCGCGGAGGCCTGGGCGTACAGGCCCTGTCCGAAGATCCGGAACATGTAGATGTTGAAGACCTCGGTGGAGGCGGCGGGGCCGCCGCCGGTCGTGGCCTGCACGATGTCGAAGGTGTTCATCGAGCCGATGAGCGCTGTGGTGACGTTGAAGGTGAGGGCCGGGGCGAGCATCGGCCAGCGCACCGACCAGAAGGTCCGCCAGGGGCCGGCCCCGTCCATCCGCGCGGCTTCGAGCATGTCGCCCGGGATGCCCTTCAGCCCCGCCAGGTAGATCAGCATCGACAGGCCCATCCACTTCCAGCCGTGGATGAGGGTGACGACGACGAGGGTCCAGGTCGTCGAGCCCAGCCAGGGAACGTCCGTGCCCAGCACCGAGTTGACCGCGCCGTCCTGGTCGAGGAGGGCCTGGAAGACGTAACCCGTGGCGAGGGCGGAGATGAGCACCGGCAGGAAGAAGACGGCACGGAAGAACCGGTTGAAGCGGGTGTCGTCCTCCAACAGCAGTGCCAGCACCAGCCCGAAGCCGTTCTGGAAGACGGCCGCGAGCAGCGCGTACAACAGGGTCGTGCGGATCGCGCGGACGAGAGTGCCGTCGTCGGCGATGGTCGTGAAGTTGTCGAAGCCGGTGAAGGCGATGTCCGGGTGGTACGAGGACCAGTTGGTGAACGGGTAGTAGAAGTTGAGCAGGTTGGGCACCAGGAAGAAACCCGCGAAGACGACGATCGCGGGGAGCGCGAACCACCAGGGGTGGTGCACGGCGGCGCGGGGCAGCCGCCCCACCCGCCGGGGTTCGCCTCTCGTGGGTGCCTGTTTGCGCGTACGTACGGCCGTGTCCGCCATCGGAAGCCCTGTCTCTCCCCCCGGCTAGAAGCCGGGCGCGCCCTGGGCCTTGGCCACCTGCGCGAACTGGTCCTGGATGGCCTGGGCGACCTGCTGCGGGCTCTTCTTGTCGAAAAGCATGTCGGCGAGGTACAGGTGCGTGTCCGGGGCGACGATCGCCTTGGCCTGGAAGACTCCGATGGCGGTCGGCAGGGCCGCGACCTGGGCCTGCGACGCCTCCGGGAGCCCGTCCGGGGTGGGCACGGAGGGCTGCACGGACGGGATCTTCATCGCGTCGATGTAGTCGGCGTAGTCGGGGCCGAGCCAGAAGGCGAGGAACTGCCGGGCCGCGTTCTGGCGCTTGTCGTCACCGGTCTTGAAGGCGACGACCCCGTTGGTCTGGTCGGGCGAATACAGGCCGGTGGCGGCCGAGTTGGCGACCGGGAACCAGCCGATCTTCTTGTCGATCTCCGCCGTGGAGTACTTGGCCTGCAACTGGCTCTGGAAGGAGGTGACGTTGAGGACCATTCCGGCCTCACCCTTCCACAGCGCGTCGGCCTGCCCGGTGAAGGTGCCTGTCTTGTAGTTCTTCTGGGCGAGCCCGGCGTCGAGCAGCTTCTCCTTGTACTTCTTGATCGCCCCGACGACGACCGGGTCGGTCCACTTCTCCTTGTTCTCGTTCAGGTCCGCCCACCACTGCTTGTCGAGGTCGGTGAGCTGCACCTGCATCTGCCACTGGAGGGGCCACTTGTCGCCGCCGGCCTCGTAGAAGGCGGCCGCGTCCGTGTCGTCGACGACCTTGTGGCCGAGGGCGAGGAGCTCGTCGTACGACTTGGGGAAGTCCTTCTCGGCGATGCCGGCCTGCTTGAAGACGTCCTTGTTGTAGTAGACGCCGAGCATGGCGGGGCTGGTGACGATCGCCGCGTACCGCTTGCCGTCGATGACACCCAGCGACTTCTCGGTGTCGCCGAGCTTGGAGACCCACTCCTCGCCGTCGAGGGTGAGGAGGTTCTGCTGCGGCTGGATGAAGGGGAGCGTCGAGATGGACGGCTGCCAGAACATCAGGTCGGGGCGGTCGCCGGAGGCCAGCTTGGTCGGCACGTTCGACTCGTAGGGGTCCGGGACCGCCTGGGTCTCCACCTCGGCGCCCGTGGCCTTCTCGAAGGCGTCGATGACCTGCTTGGGCGCGGTCACCGTGTTCTGCGCGGTCCACATGGTCAGTTTCACGCCGTCCAGGCGGGCGGTGGGGTCGACGGCCGACTGCTTGGTGTCCGTGTCCGCGCCCGACGTCCCTGCCGTGGGATCGCTGCACGCGGTGGCGGCCAGGCCGAGGGCGCATATGAGGGCCAGCGTCGGGAGAGCTCTTGTCTTCATCGCGTGCCTTTCGAGAACAGGTGGTTCAGGGCAGGGCAGGATGCGGAACAGCTGGGTGCTTACGGGGTGTTCGGGTGAGGCGTACGGGGTGTCCGGCCCGAGTGTGTGAGGTGTTCAGGCCTTGGCGGGCGGTGGCCCCGTGCTCTCCCGCACCACCAGTTCCGGTACGGAGACGGGGTGCGGGGCGATCTGCGCGGACTCCTCCACGACCCCGTGCAGCAGGGCGAACGCGGCCCGCCCGAGGCCGGTGAAGTCCAGGCGTACGGTCGTGAGGGACGGCGTCAGATAGGCGGAGTGCGGGGCGTCGTCGAACCCGGCGACGCTCACCTCACCGGGCACGGACCGCCCGGCCTCGTGCAGCGCGCGCAGCACACCGAGGGCGAGGTCGTCGTTGCCGCAGAGGACCGCGGTGACCGCCGGGTCCTTCGCCAGCCTGAGCCCGGCCGCGTGACCGCCCGCCGGCCCCCAGCTCCCCTGCACCGACTGAGGTTCGGGCGCTCCGGCCTCCTTGAGCGCCTGCCGCCAGCCGGTGGTACGGGCGCTGGTCCGCCGCGTGCTGGACGGGATCGCGACATAGTGCACGGTCTCGTGGCCGAGGGCGAGCAGGTGGCGGGTGGCCTCGTAGGCGGCCTCGCGGTCGTCGGTCCACACCCAGGGGCGGTCGCCGCCGGGCGGGGTCGCGGGGGTCTCGACGACACCGACGACCGGTAGTTCCGCGGGGACGCCCCCGAGGGCCGCGACACCGGCCGGATCGTAGGCGATCACGATGAGGCCGCCGCCCGCGTCCGACGCCCGCTGCACCTCGGCGGCGACCGCGGCTTCGTCCGCCGATTCGAGGACACCGATCCCGACCGCGTACGACGCCGCCCGCGCCGCCTCCTCGATGCCCTGGAGGATCGAGGCATAGCCGTAGTGCGTGGTGTTGGCGGTCAGCACGGTCACGGCCCGGGTGCGGCCGCTGGCCAGCGCGAGCGCGGTGGCGTTCCGCCGGAACCCCAGCTCGTCGATGGCCGCCAGCACCCGCTCCCGCGTCGTGTGCTTGACGCTGGGGTGGCCGTTGATCACCCGGGAAACGGTCTGGTACGAGACCCCGGCGGCGGTCGCGACGTCCCGGATGCTCGCCGGGCGCCTTGTGTGACCGGTCACATTCATGCCAGGATTGTGACCGGTCACACAGGAGTCGTCAAGAGAACGTAACGAAAGATTCACGCGGGTGCCTCCGGCGGCGGACGGCACACGGACGGGACGGCTTGGGAGGGGAAGCGAACGTGGACTCGGGTGCGAGCGACATCGGCGGAAGCGACCTGACGGAC
Source organism: Streptomyces sp. NPDC057474 (assembly GCF_042802555.1). NCBI lineage: Bacteria > Bacillati > Actinomycetota > Actinomycetes > Kitasatosporales > Streptomycetaceae > Streptomyces > Streptomyces sp. NPDC057474. Next base: position 32,365 of record NZ_JBHVDX010000068.1, read on the forward strand.
AGCACGACTGACCCCAACGACACAAAGGCAGCCTTCACTTGGGGACATCCGGCGATCGACACCGAGTTCGCGACGGCCGCCGACGGAACACTGCGGATGGTCCGGCTCGGGCCTTGCGGTGACACCGCCGACCCCGAAACCGCTCTGCCTCTCGTCGAGTTGACCGCGTTCGGGCACGGCAGCGGGTGGTCCGGGCCGCGCTTCACCGGAACGGCGTTCGGTGCGAGGCTCGCGTACCGGGGGCACCGCAGTGACAGCAGTGGTGGAGACAGCAGTGGTGGAGACGGCGGTGGCTGGGAGCGGCTGACGATCGAACTCCACGATGCCGCGCGCGGGTTGACCGCGTTCGTCGAGCTGTCCTCTCCCACCGGGGTTGCCGTCGTCCGTTCCCGGGTGCGGCTTCGCAACGACGGCACCGGGCCTGTCGTCGTCCAGTCCGTCAGCAGCCTTCTCCTCGGCGGGCTTCCCTCCTCCGATGTCCTCGACGTGCACCGGGCCCGCAACGACTGGCTCGCGGAGTGCCGTTGGTACGCCGAGCCGCTGCGGGCGACGGTCGCCGACATCAGCGTCGACGTCCATCAGCACGACAGCCGAGCGGCGCTTGCCCTCACCGGGCGGGGGAGTTGGCCCAGTGACGGGCATCTGCCGATGGGGGCGCTCACGGAACGGGGTGGGGGCCGGGGCCGGGCGTGGGTCTGGCAGGTGGAGTCGCCGGCCGGGTGGCGCTGGGACCTGGGGGAACGGGCGCACGGCACATATCTGGCCGTGAACGGCCCGACCGACGCCGAGCACCAGTGGCGGGTTCGGCTGGCGCCGGGCGAGGAGTTCACGACGGTGACGGCGGCGTTGGCCGTAGGGTCGGCCGGCGGGGCCGGGCACGGCTCGGGGCTGGACGAGGCGCTGGGGGCGCTGACCGGGTACCGCCGGGCCGTCCGGCGCCCGCACCCGGACCACGAGGCGCTGCCGGTCGTCTTCAACGACTACATGAACACCCTGATGGGCGACCCGACCACCGCGAAGCTGCTGCCGCTGATCGACGCGGCGGCGAAGGCGGGCGCGGAGTACTTCTGCATCGACTCCGGCTGGTACGACGACTCGGTGGACGGCGGCTGGTGGGACAGCGTCGGCGAATGGCTGCCGTCGCCGCGCCGCTTTCCCGCCGGGGGTGTGGACGGCGGGAGGGGTGCGGGGGCCGAACCCGGGGCCGGGCAGGGCGGCGGGAACGGGGCGGAAACCGAACCCGGAACCAGGCAAGACGGCAGGAACGGGGCGGAAACCGAACCCGGAACCAGGCAAGACGGCAGGAACGGGGCGGAAACCGAACCCGGAACCAGGCAAGACGGCAGGAACGCGGCGGCGGGCCTGGCCGGAGAGGGCGGCCGGAAGAGGGCGCAGGACCGGCCCGGAGCAGACGGCCGGAACGAGGCGACGGCGGCCCGACCCGAAGGAGACAGCCAGAACAAGACGCAAGGCCGACCCGGAGAGGGTGGCGGAACCGAGACCGGAGTAGGCCCCCTGTCCGACGGCGGTATCCGTGCCGTGCTGGAGCGGATCCGGGAGCGCGGTATGGTCCCCGGGCTGTGGCTGGAGCCGGAGGTCGTCGGCGTACGCAGCCCGGTCGCGGCGGAGCTGCCGCCGGAGGCCTTCTTCCAGCGCGACGGCGTACGGCTGACCGAACAGGGCCGCCACCAGCTCGACCTGCGCCACCCGGCCGCCCGCGCCCACCTCGACAAGACGGTGGACCGCCTCGTCGGCGACTGGGGCGTGGGCTACCTCAAGCTCGACTACAACATCGTGATCGACCCCGGCACCACGGCCCCCGGCGACCCCTCCCCCGGCGCCGGGCTCCTGGGGCACGCCCACGCCTACCTGGGCTGGCTCTCCGATGTCCTGGACCGCTACCCGCATCTGGTCGTCGAGAACTGCGCCTCCGGCGGTATGCGCATGGACGGCGCCACCCTGGCCGTCTCCCAACTCCAGTCCACCAGCGACCAGCAGGATCCCCTCCGCTACCCCCCGATCGCCGCCGCCGCACCCACGGCGGTACCGCCGGAACAGGGCGCCGTCTGGGCCTACCCGCAACCCGAGTACGACGACGACCTGATCACCTTCACCCTCGGCGGCGCCCTCCTCGGCCGCATCCACCTGTCGGGCCACCTCGACCGCATGACGGAGCGCCAACTCGGCCTCGTGCGGCACGCGGTGGCCACGTACAAGTCCATCCGCGGCGATCTGGCACACGCGGTACCGTTCTGGCCGCTGGGCCTGCCGGGGTGGACGGACGAGTGGCTGGCGCTGGGGCTGCGAGTGCCGGACGGACACGAACGCGGACCGTCGTACGTGTCGGTGTGGCGGAGGGGCGGGGAGGCCGAAGTAGGGCTGCCGGTCGGACACTTGGCTGGCACGGGAGCCCCGGTCCGCGCGGAGATCCTGCACCCGTCCGCCGCGCGGGCCCACTCCGCGGCGGTCTGGGACCCGGCCGCCGGCGAACTGCGGGTGTCGGTACCGCGCGCCCCCGGTGTGCTGCTGATCCGTCTGACGCCGCAGGCGCGGGCATAGGACGACCCGAGCCGGTGCCGCGTGGGGGTACGGCACCGGCTCGGACTTACATACGGCTCAACGACCTTCGAACGTCAACTGCTGCTGACGGTCAGGTTGTTGGTGGCGAAGTCCAAGCCACCTGAGGACGAGGTGACCTCGAAGCCGAACTGCACGTCGCCGATGGTCTCGTTGCCCATCCAGCCCTTGGTGTCCTTGATCCACTTGAGGATGGGCAGGATCTGGACCGTCCCGGAGGTCGAGTCCGAGGTGCGCAGGAACGAGAAGACGTCCCAGTACGTGCCGTCGGACCGGTAGGCCCGGCCCTTGTAGACGTTCCAGCTGTGGCCGCCGAGCGTCACGGCCGTCTGGTAGCTGCCGAGGGCGCCGACATCGCCGTTGTAGTTGACCCAGAGCATGGTCTCGTAGTCGTAGTCCGTGTCCCAGATGTCGTACGACGAGTTGTACGCGCCCGACGACGGGACTGTGACGTTGTAGCTGCTGTTGAGCGAACCGAGTGAGGTGATCGTCTTGTTGATCACCTTCTTGGAGTTGGGGTACGACTTGATGCCTCCGGTGTTGGGGTGGTTGGCCCAGACCCCCCAGTTGGTGCCGGAGTTGGCCCAGATGCACTGGCTGCCGGCGCCGGATCCCCAGATGTTGTTGTAGAGCGTGTAGCCGTTCAGGCTCGTGTTGCCCCACTGGTCGCAGGAGTTCCAGACGGCGGCCGAGGCGGGGGCGGAGGCGAGGCCGATGGTGGCGCCGAGCGCGAGCGCGGGGGCCAGCAGGACCTTGCCGATCCGGCCCAGGGTGCGAGTGCGGGAGCGGGGACGCGTGGCGGTCCCGGTGCGGGTGCGTAGTGCCATGGGGTCTCGTGTTCCTTCCATGGGTGGGGGGAATTACGGGGTGGGGAGCTACCGCGGCCCCAGCGTGAGGACGCGGTCTTCTCCGGCGACGAGGTCGAGCGATGCGAACGGTTCGGCGCCGGAGGAAGTCCGGAGTTCGACGCGGCAGGTCCGGGTGGGGCGGATCACCGCGATCGCCTCCTGCGGGCTCCAGGTGAGATCGAGTTCGGCCCCGAACCTCGTGCGGACGCCCCGCAGCCGGCCCGTCGGACAGGCCGCCGGGAGCGCGGGCAGCAGCACCAGGCGGTGCGGCGTCGACTGCACGAGCATCTCGATCAGCACGGCGGGCAGCGTGTGCGCGGCGTCCGCGTTGAAGACGTCGCGCTTCGGGTAGTGCGCGCTCATCAGGGAGGCATGGAAGAAGTCCCCGCCGAGGACCTGGCCGAGAGCGTGCGCGACCCGGTCGCCGTCGCGCAGCCGGGCCGCGACGAGGGCGTGGTGCAGATGGCCGTGGGCCGAGTCGTTCTCGGCGCCACGGAGTTCGAGCGCGCGGTGGGCGGCGGTCGCGAGCTCGGGGGTGTCGTACGGGTTGATCTCGTCCAGGGGCCATACGCCGTAGAGATGACTCAGGTGACGGTGGTCGTAGGTGTCGTCGAGGCCGGGCCAGGCCCACTCGGCGAGCGCGCCGTCGGCGTTGACACGATGGGGCGGGATCCGGTCGGCGAGCGCGCGCCAGCGGTCCGCCCGCTCGGGTCGGCCGGCGTGGTACTCGGCGGCGGTGAGCAGGGCGTGGCGGGCGGCCGACAGGTCCATGGCCGCGTTGATCGCCCCCCAGCCGGCGTTCGCGGGACGGTTCTCGGGCGAGTAGGAGGGGACGACGACGATGTTCCCGTCGGCGTCGGTTCGGGTGAGGAAGTCCTCGTAGAACAGGGCGACTTCGGCGAGGGCGGCGGCTGTGCGCGGGTCGCGTTCACCTCGGGTCTCGTCGTGGTCGACGAGCGGCTTCAGCAGCCAGTCCGCGCCCGCCGTCCACAGGTGCAGCGGGTACTCCCGGCTGAAGTGGTACGTCAGCCCGGTCTCACCGTCGGAGTGTGGCGGGGCGACGACACCCCGGGCGCCGAAGATCTCTCGCGCGTTGTCCCGCCAGTCGGCGAGCTGACCGAAGATCAGGGATGCGTGGGCCGCAGTGACTTCGGGCAGGGCGGCGGCCGCGGCGGAGGACGTCTGCAGGTTGAGGTTGGCGTCATTGGTGAACGCCCCCGCCCACGCCGTGTTCCAGTCGCCTGTCCACAGGCCGACGAGCCTGGGCGGAAGCAGACCGCTGGAGGAGAGGAGGTGGTAGCGGCCGGCGGCGAAGAGACGTTCGAGGAGGGCGGGGCTGTGGGGGCGGCGGATGAGCTCGGAGCCGGGGAGGGAACGTTCGTTTTGGGAGGCATCGCGGAGCGAACCTTCGTTTTGCGCCACGCGTCGCGAGAACGAACCCTCGTTTTGTCCGGCCCCCGAGAACAAACCTTCGTTTTCGCTCCCCCCGCCCCCGAGTTCCAACGACACCCGCTCGTACGCCGGCCGGTGCAGCGCCACATGCCGGTCGAGCAGCCAGGCATACGGCTCCGCGCCCTCCGGCAACAGCTCCCGCAGCCCCTGCCCTTCGGCCACCGCGTCCAACTCGCCGGTGTGCCGGTGCACGCGGGTGAGCAGCAGTACGGACTGGGCCCGTTCCACGCGTACGCCGGGCGGGGTGAGTGTCGTACGCCCGCCGGTGACGACGACGAGCGTGGTGCCGGTGTAGGCGCGGTCGCTGCCCGGGTAGCGGGCGCGCAGGCTCAGGAGTGCGCCCTCGGGGGTGAGGAGCGCGCCGTGGCCGATCGCGAGGTCCCTGGGCGCGCCCGGCAGCCGGTGGTCGAGGTCGACGTCCAGAGTGAGCCGGCGCCCCGAGACGCACTGGACGATCACGTCGTCCGCACGCGAGACGAAGACGCGGCTGCGCCAGCCCTCGCACTCCGCATCGACGACACCGGTGGCGAAGTCGACCGAACGGCGATAGCCACGCCCGCCCCCGTCCGCCCGCCTCAGCCGCACCTGGAACGCGGGGTGGAAGGGCTGCACCCACTGCAACTCCCGCCCGTCCGTGAAGCCTTCGGCGGCGGTCGGATCACCGGCGAGCAACCGGTCCTGGAGTGAGGGCAGTTCGTCGGCGAGGTGCGGCGGCCTGGCGGTCTCGCCGCCGTTGGGACGTACGAGGGTGTGATGGTTGACGATGACACGGTCGTCGTTCGGATCACCGAACACCATGGCGCCGTGTCTGCCGTTGCCGCTGAGGAAGGCGTTCTCCCAGCGGGCGGCGGGGGCCGGTTCCCAAGTGCCGTGCCGACGCGCACGCGTGGCCGTGTCGCTCGAAGTCGTCTCGCTCGAAGTCGTCTCGCTCGGGTTCGTGGTCATGATTTCAGCACCGCCACGCCGTACCGGCCGAGCGACAGTGATCCGGTGACGGTCACCCCCGTCAGCAGGTCGCGATGGGTGCCCGTCATGTCGACGGTGACTTCGTCGCGGCCGTGGTTGAGCACGAAGAGCACCTCTCCGCGCCGCACCGCCTCCACCCCCTCAGGCAGTCCGTCCAGCACCGGCCGCACCCCGGCGCCGGCCGCGACCCGCGCCAGCAGGTCGCGCAGATGGGTGGGTTCGGGCAGTGTGGAGACGTACCAGGCGCGTCCCTTCCGCAACACCGCCGGGAGTCCGTCGAGTTCGCCGCCCTTGTAGGGGACGACATCGTCGGCGTCCGCCGCCTCGATCTCCTCGGACCACAGAGTCCCCCGGAAGGCCCCCCGGAGGCCGTCGCACACGACCTCCTCCCCCGCGTCCAGCGGCCACCACTCGTGCAGGGTGCGGATCCCGAAGAGGTCGCGGAGTCGCGCGTCCATGCCGCCGGGGCGTACGCGGTCGTCCTCGTCGGCGATACCGGTCAGGAAGCCGCTGACGAGGGTGCCGCCGTTCCGTACGTACGCGAGAAGGTTCTCGATGGCCGCGTCCGTGAGCAGGTAGAGCTGCGGTGCGACGACGAGCTTGTACGCGGAGAGGTCTTGCTCGGGGTGGGCGAAAGCGGTGGTGAGGTTCGACTCCCAGAGGCCGCGATGCCAGGACCGTACGACCTGAGCCAGGTCGACCTCGGACGACAGCCGACCGTCCTGGGCGCCGGCCCACCACGAGTTCCAGTCGAACAGCACGGCTATGTCGGCGGCGAGATGATGACCCGCCACCTCCTCGCCGATGGCGGCCAGTTCGGCGCCGAGCTGCTTGACCTCCTGGTAGGTGCGCCCCTGTTCGCCCGCGTGGCTGACCATGCCGGAGTGGAACTTCTCCGCGCCCTGCCGGGACTGCCGCCACTGGAAGTAGCAGACGGCGTCCGCGCCTCGGGCGACGGCCTGGAGGGACCACAGGCGGTTGAGGCCGCGGGGCTTGGGATGGTTGACGCCGCGCCAGTTGACCGGACCGGCGGCCTGCTCCATCAGCATCCACGGGCCGCCGCCCGCCTGGGAGCGTGTCATGTCCTGGATCAGCGCCCCGTTCTGGGCGCCGAACGGGTCGCGCGGGTCCGGGTAGATGTCGACGGAGACGACGTCCTCCTCCGCGGCCCACCGCCACGCGTCCTGGCCCGCCCACATCGGCATGAAGTTGGTGGTGACCGGGAGGTGCGGGGTGTGCCGGCGGACGATGTCGCGCTCGATGACGTAGCACTCCATGAGCATGTCGCTCGTGAAGCGTTTGAAGTCGAGCACGTGCGTGGGGTTCTTCATGTAGTGGGCGCGGCGCGGCGGGAGAATCTCGTGCCAGCCGTCGTATCCCTGGCTCCAGAAGGCCGTTCCCCAGGCCTCGTTGAGGGCGTCGACGGTGCCGTATTTCCGTCTGAGCCAGTCGCGGAAGGTGGTCGCCGCCTCGTCGCCCCAGTCGTAGGTGCAGTACTCGTTGTTGATGTGCCACATGGTGAGGGCCGGGTGCCCGCCGTAGCGGGCGGCGAGATCCTCGGTGATGGCGGCGGCGTAGCGGCGGTAGGTGTCGCTGGAGTGCGAGAAGTGCTGGCGGGAGCCCCACCACTCGACCTGCCCGTTCTCGTCGCGCGGGAGGGTCTCGGGGTGGAGGCGGCCCATCCACGGCGGCGGGGAGGAGGTGGGGGTGGCGAGGACGACACCGATGCCTCCTGTGTGCATCAGGTCCATCAGCGTGTCCAGCCATCCGAACTCCCGTGCCCCCGGGCGTGGTTCGAGCCTCGCCCAGGAGAAGACGCCGAGGGTGACGGAGTTGACGCCGGCCTCCTTCATGAGGCGTACGTCCTCGTGCCAGACCTCCTCGGGCCACTGCTCGGGGTTGTAGTCGCCGCCGAAGAGGACGCGACCGCGGGTGGCGTCGGCGAGGGTGGGGCGCGTGGCGTCGCTCCGGCCGGGCGGCGTGGCAGCGTTCGGGTCCGGCTCTGTCGCCTCCGGCATCAGACCGGCTCCCCGTACTGGATGCCGCGTCCGTTCGTCGCCAGGTACACGCGGCCGTACACGCGCGGGTCGCCGATGATGACCTCGCCGGTCCAGCCCCACTGGTGGGCGTCGTCGTTGACGCGGGTCCAGGTCTTGGCGCCGTCGTCGGAGCGGTAGACGGCGGTGATGGTCTCGGTCGAGCCGACCTGGTAGATCGCCGGGTAGTCGGCGCCGTCGGCGGCCTTGCCGAAGCCGAGGGTGTACGAGGCCCAGCAGCTGTCGATCTTCGAGAAGGTCACCCCGCCGTCGGTGGACCGGTACAGCCCGTTCCACTTCACGCTCAGCCACAGGTCACCGGTGCGTCCGGGGGCCGTGACCAGCTTGAACTGGCTGTCCCCCTTGGGCAGTCCGGTCGCACGCGCCGTGAACGAACGGCCACTGTCACTGCTGGCGTACAGCGTTCCTGTGTCGGTGTCGTATGCGTAGAAGAGCGTCGGGTCGGCCGGGTCGGCGACCGGCGTGGCGCCCTTCGGGAAGGAGGAGATCTCGGTCCAGGTCGCGCCGTTGTCCGCGGAGCGGTGGGCTGCGTACTTCGTGCCGTCCCAGTGCACGAAGGACCACAGCAACACGCTGCCGTCGGCGTTGGCGGCGATCGGCCCCGGTGCGTTCTTGGCGATGTCGGGCTGGGCTTCGAAGGGCGCCCAGGTCCGCCCGCCGTCGCTGGAGTACGCGCCGTTGCCGTTGTCGCCCCAGCCGGTGCGGACCACGTACGACGGCTTGGTCGAGGCCTGCGCGAGTCCCGTCGCCGACCCGAACACGGGGTTCGACGCCATGCCGCGCGACGGGGACGCCGTGAGCCGCTCGTGGTACATCGTGCCGATGTCCCCGAGACCGCTGATCAGGTGCGCCTCTCCGACCGGAGGCGAGATCAGCTGGCGCACGGACGTCTCCTCCAGGCCCCGGATCTGCGGCGCCCAGCGCTTCAGGTCCCGGGTGCCGTAGAGCGTCGCGCCGGTGCCGTAGACGAGGTGCTTCGAGTCGTACGGGTCGAGGGCGAGCGCCTGGATCCACCAGCCGAACTTCGGTTTGTCGGCACCCCACTTGAGATAAGGAGTCTCGGATACGTCGAAGACAGCGGAGTCCTTGAGGGACGCCCAGGTACGGCCGCCGTTCGTGGACCGGAACACGTTGTCGATCTCGGCCCAGCGGTTGTTGGTGGACACGACCACCGTGCCGGGGCGGCGGGCGTCGACGTCCACCCCGCCGTAGCCGAAGGTGTCGGCGGAGCCGTCGGCCGTCGTGCCGCCGGGCTTCACCGGGGTCACGTCGGTCCACTTGCCGTTGGTGGTGCGGAGCTTGTGCACACTGCCGTCGGACTGGCCGTTGGGGCCGGGCGCGTTGGCGTACGTCACGTACAGCTCGCGGCTGTGCTTGTCGTACGCGGCGCGGATCGGGACCTTGGCGGAGGTGCCGGTCGGCCGGCCGGGGACGGCTTCCCAGGTGGTGCCGTCGCTGGTCCGGTAGAGGTTCGCGGTCGCGGAGGTGCCGTCACCGTCGCCCCAGCCGGCGTAGAGGGTGCGTCCGGCGGCGACGAGCAGGGTGACGCCCTGGCCGGAGCCGCCGGGGGTCGCCGGGAAGCCGGTCGCCGTCGCCCAGGTGGCGCCCCGGTCGGTCGACTTGAGCAGGCCGTCGTGCCGCGTGCCCAGCCACAGGGTGTCGCTGTCGCGCGGGTCGACGAGGAGGCGCTCGCCCGCGCCCCGGCCGTCCTCGTTGGCACCGAGCTTGACGGTGAGGTCGGTACGGGTCCAAGTGGCGCCGCGGTCGTCGGAGCGGAGGATCGCGCCGTTGCCGGCCCAGGACTGGGCGTAGGTGCCGAGGGCGAGGTAGAGGCGGCTGGGGTGGGCGGGGTCGATGGCGATGGCCTCCACGCCGAGGAGGTTCCAGTCGTCCCAGCCGAGGTGGTCGGTCAGCGGGGTCCAGCGGGCCTTGCGGTCGTCCCAGCGGTAGGCGCCGCCGATGTCGGTGCGGGCGTAGGCGAGGCCGCGTACGGAGGGGTGGAAGAGGACGCCGGTGACGAATCCGGTGCCGCCGATGACGGCGGTGCGCCAGCGGTAGCCCCCGGCGGTTGAACCGCTTTGGGCCCCGGCTGCGTGGGCCGGGGTGCCAAGGGCGGGGAGGGCCGTAAGGGCTGCGGCCGCGGCTGTTCCGGCGAGGACGGTGCGGCGGCTCGGCTTGGGGGTGCGCATGACATACCTCGTTTTGCGGGGAGGGGGTACGGGGTGGGCGCCTTGTGGCTCGTGGGGGTTCGGTTCGTCGGCGGCTGCGGGTGGTGTGTGGGTGGTCGCGCAGTTCCCCGCGCCCCTCAAAAGCCCAGGGGCCTCCGGGGACTGAAGGGCGCAGCCCTTCAAGGGGCGCGGGGAAC
>NZ_JBHVDX010000069.1:0-42433 GCF_042802555.1 Streptomyces sp. NPDC057474
GGCGGCCGCCCGGGCCCCGGCCCGGGCGGCGTCCACGACCTGGATCTGCGCGCAGGCGGCGAACAGGGCCCACACCAGCGCCGTCGCGAACAGCAGCATCACGGGCAGGACCATGGCCGCCTCGGCCGTCACGAACCCGCCGTCGCCGCCCAGCACCCCGCGACGCAGCCGTGACCGGCGTGGCTCACGCCCCGCCATTGAGGGCCCGCCCGACGATCTGCTGCAGCTCCGCCTGGACCTGGCCGCTGGTCACCACCTTGTAGAGCACCGCGGCGAAGGCCACCGCCGCGATGATCCCCACCGCGTACTCGGAGGTCACCATCCCCGCGTCCCTCCGCGCCGCCCGCACCCGGCACATCACGGCACACACCACCCGAACCCACACCGCTTCCCGTACCACCTTCACTGCCTTGTACATCTCAACCCCCGTGAGGCTCTGTTCCATCGACTACTGCTGGCTGCTGTCAGCCACTGATTGCTGTCACCACTGATCGCCGGCCGCCGTTGGTCGTCGGCCGCTTCCGGTCATCACCGGTCGGGACCGCGCACCGCTCGTTCAAGTCCGCCCCGTCATCCCCCACCCCCTCCCAACAAGCCGTCCGCCAGCCCGATCACCACCGGCAGCACGCCCACCGCGATGAAGGCGGGCAGGAAGCACAGTCCCACCGGGGCGGTGACCATCACGGCGGCCCGACGGGCTCGCTCCGTCGCAGAACGGCCCCACTCGGCGCGGGCCTCGGCGGCGAGGCGGGCGACAGGGGAGGCGGCCGGCACGCCGGACTCGTCGGCGCGTTCCAGAAGCCGTGCCAGAGCTCCGGCGCCGGGGAGGGTCGCCAACGCGCGCCACGCCTCAGCCGGTTCGCCCCCGAGCCGTGCCTCCGCCGCGCCTCTGGCCAGCCGGGCGCCGACCGGTCCGCCCAGAGCCTCGCCCACGGCCTGCGCGGCCGCCACAGGGCTCGCTCCGGCCGTGATGCAGGCGGCCAGCAGGTCGGCGGAGAGAGGCAGTTGGCGTGCGGCTGCTGCGGCGTCGTACGCCTCTGTCGGTTCGCCGCCCGCGCGCCGAGCCCTCCGCAGCCATAACCAGGCCCCGACGCCGGCAGCCGGCCCCAACAGCAACCCCAGGAAGCCGCCGACGAGCACCCACCCGGCGCAGACCGCCCCGGCGACCGGCAGCCATCGCCGTACGGCACCCCGTGGCACGAGGTTCCGCCGTGGCGGTTCGGCGGTGAGGACGAGCACCTTGGCCAGCCGGGCGCGCAGCCTTCGTTCACGCCGCGCGGTGTCGAGCGACCGGGCCAGCCACCACAGTCCCACAAGCGCGCAGACGACCACCCCCAGCCTGTGGACAACCTCGCCGCTCACGCCGCCTCAGCTCCCCGTACGATCCGCAGCGCCCACCACAGGCCGCCGCCCTCCAGCACCGCACCGACGAGCAGACAGCCCAGTCCGGCCGTGCTGTGCAGCACCACGTGCAGGGGATCGGCGCCGAGCGCGGTGCCCAGCAGGAGGCCCAGGACCGGGAGCCCGGCGAGCATCACCGCCGTCGACCGGGCGCCGGCCAACTGGGCGCGCAGGTCGGCCCGCTGGTCCCGCTCGGCGCGCAGGGCGCCCTCCAGCCGGTCCAGCCCGGCGGCGAGGCCCGCGCCCCGGTCGACGGCCACCTGCCAGCACGCGGCCAGCCCCAGCAGCCCGTCGGCGCCCGGCTGCCGTGCCGCGTCCGCCAGGGCACCCGGTACGTCCCCGCCGAACCGCGCCGCCGCCAGCACCACGGCCTCGGCCTCCCCGAGCCCTCCAGAGTCCCGCGCGGCCCGCGACAGTGCCTCACCCGGCTGCCGCCCGGCCCGCACCTCCCCGGCGAGCGCCGAGCACAGCGCGACCACGGCATCGCCCCGCCTCTCCCGGGCCCGGCGTTCCTCCGCCGCCCGCCGCACCCGCCTCAGCAACGGCACCGCGGCCGCCCCCGCGAGGGCCGGCAGCACCGAGGCTCCCAGCACCGCGATCACCGACCCGGCCACCGGCGCCCACCACTCGGCCCCCAGCCGCCGCACCCGGCCGACCACCCGTTCCCAGGGCGAAGGCCCCACCGCCCCGCCGCCCACCAGCAACAACCGCGCCCGCCGAACCCCGGCGCCGCGCCCGTCACCCGACATCCAGGCCGCCGCCCCGGCGCACGCCACGGCCACCACCCCGACCGACATCTCCCCGACCCCCGTCACTGCCGCCCACTCCCTTCCAGCCCTTCCAGCCCTTCCAGCCCTTCCAGCCCTTCCAGCCCCTCCAGAAACCCCTCGCCGAGCCCCGCCGACGGCCCGTTCCCGAACCCGAACGGCCCCCTGTTCCCCGACTCACCCGGCCCTCCTCCCGCAGGCCGACCCCGAAGCCCGTCGCCTCCACCATGGCCCCCGTCCCGAAGCCCGCCGCCCCGGCCCTGAAGCCCCTCCGGGACCCCGTCGCCCCGGCCGTGCAGCCCGTCCCGAAGCAGCCCCCGCAGCCGCTCCCAGCCCCGCTCGTACACGAACGCCTCCTCGCTCCAGCGAAGCGCCGGCACGGTCACCACCAGCCCCGACCCGTCCCGCTCAAGCACATGTACCTCGGCGATCCGCCGTCGCCCGTCCCGGTCCCGTACGAGGTGCAGGACAACGGACAGCGCGGCCGCCAACTGGCTGTGCAGCGCGGCCCGGTCGAGCCCGGCCGCCGTACCGAGCGCCTCCAGACGGGCCGGCACCTGTCCCGCGGCATTGGCGTGGAGCGTCCCGCAGCCGCCCAGATGAACCGCTTAACCGTCCATGTAGGTTGGTCGGGCGCCAGACGAGAGGGGACAACAGTGCCGACAGTGGTCATCTATGACCGGCTGAGCAGGCTCTTTGCCGAAGAGGCGCCAGACCATCGCATCAGCGAGTGCCGCGCCTACGCCGAGCGCCGGGGCTGGAAAGTCGTCCACGTAGCCACGGACACGAACGTCAGCGGGGCAAGCAAGCTGGAAGATCGACCCGGTATGCGGGAAGTGCTCTCTTGGCTCCCTCGCGCAGACTACGTGCTGGCCGCCAAGCTCGACCGCTACGCGCGCAGTGTGCTGGAGTTTCAGCGGCTACTCGATGCCGCCAAGGCAACCCGCGCGACTGTGGTCACCGCTGACGGAGTTGTGTCGCCGGAAAACTCTTCGATCATCGTCAACGTCCTCGCGAGCTTCGCGGAGTATGAGCGGGAAGTGATCACGGCCCGCATCGTGGCCAGTAAGGAACACTTTCGCCAGCGCGGAAACCATTTGGGCGGTATTGCGCCGTACGGGTACGCCGTAGCCGGGCCAGTGAATGACAAACGCTGGGTGATCGACGAGAGCGCCGCCAGCATCCTGCGTGAGTGCGTAGACAAGCTCGTAAATCACGGTGCGTCGCTGACGGGCCTCACTCGGGAACTGAACGAGCGCGGAGTCCTACCCCCTGCCGAACATGCCCGACAGCGAGACGGCCGGAAGGCACGTGGCCAGCGCTGGCACACCACAACCCTGCGAGACGCGCTGTACACCCCTGCCCTACGTGGCTGGCTCGTACAGGCCACCCCCGGAACCCGTCGCAGCGCGCTGACCAATCAGCCAGTACTCGACGGTACGGGCAACCCTGTGAGCGCCGGACCGCCCATTCTGGACGCGCAGACATGGTCAGCCGTGCGCGCACTGCTGGACGAGCGTGCGATAGGCCGTGGGGCTGAACGCGCGGGCAAGGCTCTGCTACTCCACATCGTCCGCTGTGGCGTCTGCAAGGGCCCCATGTACAAACAGCGCCGAACCGTGGACGGAGCCGACTACAGCCCGTACGTATGCCGCAAAGGCGTGGGCAAGCACGGCGAGCACCGGCCCACCGTGATCACCGGTCGTCACCTCGAAGAGCTTGTGACTGCCGACTTTCTGAAGCGGTTTGGGACCTTCGCGCTTGAACGCTGGGTGGAACCCGACGGGAGCGCAGTGCTTCAACTCTCCGACGTCACGGCGCAGTTGGACAACCTGACAGGGAATCTCGCGCACCTACCGGCGGGCGGGCGAGCGGCGCAGCGTGTCACAGCACAGATCACCGCCCTTGAACAGCGCGTAACAGAGCTTGAGGCCGAAGCTGCGCACGCCGTTGGTCGCTGGGAAGCCACGGGGTCCACCATCGGCGACGCATGGGCGCAGCGGGACGAAGAGGGGCGCCGAAGCCTGCTGCTGGACCTGGGCGCCAGCGTGGAAATCCAACCGCCCGTACCAGGGTCGCCCCGCCGGTTCAACGCGGATCGGGTGGCTGTGCATTTCGCTGGACCCGCATGGTGGCGAGATGCCCACCCGGCTGAGGCGACTTCAGAGTCCGTGCTACTCGAAGAGGCATTGCACAACGCTGAGCGCTAGAAACCACAGATGGGCCATTGGCACGGGAAGTGCCGGACGCCAATCACGAACACTTCCCGTGTCCTTCAACAGAAGGAGCCACCAAGTGTACGACGCGAAAACCCCCCGCGCTGTCGGCAAGGCACTGCGAGAGACCTGCGGTAAGCGCAGGCCTGGTTGGGAAAGCGGCCCGGCCATCGGCCGGCATCGCCAACCGTGTGTTCGCTCCGAGCAGCACAGCGGCGACCACCGTGACGGACTCGGGCAGACGTGGGCCCAGTGCCACACGCAGCCCATACCGGCGGAAGAGCCGATCAGCGAAGCCCGCGCAACGTTCCTGGCCGAGTGCGCCGAGTTCGAGGCAACACTGTTGCGGAAAGCCGAGTGGCGGGCCATCGACGCGAAGCTGACGGCATTGCTCAGGCGCCAACACGACGGCGACACAAGCGAACTCACGAGGCAACGCGTACAGAGATTGGAAGCCTTGCAGGCTGCCCTCTGCGGCTCGCCTGAGGCGCTGGCAGGCGTGGCGCCATCGGTCCGTCCGCTGCGCGCGTAAGCGAGGCCCTGAGCGCCCGCTGAAGCACCTTCCGGCCCCGTCTGGTCCCTGTGACCGGGCGGGGCTGTTTCATGCCCGCTGGAGACCACTCAGAGCCCCGTTATCAATCCGTTACCTTGACCCGCTGACCTGCATGTTTTCCCTTCGCGTTCACCACTCAACAGTTCATCTGTGGAGACGCACAGCGCTTCGCGTCCATGACTCGACAGATACATGGTGAGTGAGCGATCAGCGCTCCCAACCTGCACCACCCGACGGACGGCGAATCTTCCGGGTGGCAGCAATGCGCGGCACATGCCCGCACCCATACTCAGAGCCCCCGGCTCACGTTTCAGCAGCTACAGCGGATTCGCCGTCCGCGCTGTGGTTGCAGACGTGAGCCGGGGGTTTTCTGTTTTCAGCGAAAAGGACGGCGACCCTTGAGCATTGACCTCGACACGTACCGCCCGAAAGTCAGGGCCTTTCTCGTCGACACGAAGTATCCCGATGGCCGGCTGGCAGGGCAAAGCCGAGTAATCTCGTGCCCGTTCTGCGAGCGTGAGCATTCGCACGGCGAGACTCTGGGTGGTCGCACGGCGCATTGCCTGCCAGCGCTGCCCACGCGCGGAGGACATCTCAAGCCTTCAGACGCGTACGGCAACCCCGGATACGAGCTGTGCGACCCGGACGACGCCAGCGTGAATTGGGATCTGGAATTCCTCTACGCGCAGCTCTGGGTGACCCGCAGCAAGTACAGGCGCTTGCGTGCCGAGCATGACCGCATGGACCCTTGGTCAGCGCGAGAGAAGCGCGTGAAGCAGACGCTCGCTGCGCAGGCTGACGAACTCGGCGCCGTTCTGCGCGCTGCTGGGGTGGCTGCCTGATGGAACTGTCTCAGGAAAACCTTGCGCAGCTACTTGCAGCACTACAGAAAGCTCATGGCGCGCCGGAAGCCGACGATATCGGCACGATGAGTGATGACGATCTCGCCATTCACGCGCTGGGCAGTCGCTTCAATGGGTCGCTGGCTCACAGCCGTGCGCGAGGCTGGTTCACGTTCCCCGAAGGGGCGCACCACTGGCACAGCGACAGCGAGGGCGACGACGTAACAGCCACTGTGCAAACCATGCTGCGCGACCTACGGCGCGACGAGAAAGATCAGCGACGCTCGCAGTACCTAGGCAGCAAGCAACGGCGAGACAACGTCGTAGAGATGCTGAAAGGTCTGCCTGAGGCGCGCTACAGCGGCGAGTGGGACGTTGACCCATGGCTACTGGCTGCGCCAAACGGCGTGATTGATCTGCGAACCGGCGCGATGAGCGATGGCACGCCAGACCAGCGGATCACGAAGTCTGTGCGCGTGCCGTACGACGCTGACGCTGAGTGCCCCCGCTGGCTGCGCTTCCTTGACGAAGTCTTCGCGCACGATCCGGAGCTACCGGCCTACGTTCAGCGGCTGTTGGGCTACGGAATTACCGGCAGCACGAAAGAGCAGTGTTTCGCAGTTCTCTATGGCGCAGGGTCTAACGGAAAATCGACGCTGCTGACTACGCTGCGGGAGCTACTCGGCGACCACGCTGCGACCGTGCCATTCGACGCTTTCACGACCAGCGGTAAGGCGCGGGGCGGACCTGAGGCCGAATTGCTCGTAGGCGCACGGCTGGCACTGGCGTCGGAGACTAACCGGTCAGCCGTGCTGGATTCCGCAGCGATCAAGAATGCGACCGGCGGCGAAGAGATCACGGTTAACCCGAAGTACCGGAAGCCTTATGCGTTCAAGCCTCAGGCGCTCATTCTGCTCGCCAGCAACTACAAGCCGATCGTCCGCGAGCAAGACACAGGCACGTGGCGCCGGGTGAAGCTCATCCCCTTCATGCAGCGCTTCGATGGCGCAGCGAAGGACTTGCACCTTGAAGACACGCTGAGAGCCGAAATGCCGGGCATTCTCGCTTGGTTGGTCCGTGGCGCTGTCGACTGGCATGCCTACGGGCTGAGCGATCCGGCCAGCGTGAAGGCTGCTGTCGAGGAATACCGCGAGGAGTCAGACACGCTCGCCGGCTTCTTTCCTGGCGTGGTTGTCGCAGACGTGCAGGGGCGCATTACCGGCGCTGACCTCTGGCAGGCGTACAGCGCATGGGCGGAGTCCGAAGGTATGGATGCCTTCAGAACGAAGCGCTCACTCACAACGGCGCTGAAGGAACGGTGTCAGGGCATGGGCACATTCAACTCTCGCGGGGCGCGTGGATTCACGGGTATTCGGCTCGCTGCTCAGCCCGACTACTCGGGGACGCCGGAGTTGTTCCGCCCGTGAGTTGCTCTGTTGTGGCATGTGTTGCCGCTGCGTACCCCTTCTGACCTGGGAAAAGCAACAGAGCAACAGACGAAACAGAGCAAACAGAAACATCTAACTAGTCACCTGACATGGCATTTGGAACTTTGGGCTGGCAACGGTTGTGAGTGTTGCTCCGTTGCCCCCGCCCCTCGACCGCTGTGTCCCGTCCCCAGCCCGTCACATACGAATTTTCTCATGTGCTTGCGAGGCAACCCGTGACCGACGACATTGCACACGCGCTGACTGCGGTCCTTGACCCGGCGCCCGGAGCAACCGTTCCCATACCCGCCATCCATCGCGCCGTGCTGGCTCACCTGGGCACGTCCCACGGGGTGTCGTACAAGGCCCTGAAGGACGTTCTCAGAGCCGTAGGTGTGGTCGTGACAGGCCGAACCGGCAGCACCGAGACGTACGCGCATGGCGTGACCCTGACTTCCGAGCTGCGCAATCCGCGCCGTTCGGCCAGCAACTAGCCTGAAAGGCACATCAGATGACCAACACTCCCGTTGAATTCACCGGTTCTGGCACCGAGGACGACCCCCTACGGTTCGACGCCATGCGCAAGTCAGCGCCCGACCCGGTTGACGTCGCCGTTGCTGGCCTCGCGCGGACTACCCAGGACCATGCGGCTGCGTTCGGCTCGGCTGCTGTCGGTCTGCCCGCTGATCTGCGCGAGATCGTCGGCAACGCGTCCAGCGCCATCACGTCGACGCTGAGCACCGCCGCTAACGCGAGGGCTGAGGCAAACGGCTTCCTGGCTGACGTCAGGATGTACCCGGAGGGCCGCAAGACACTCGCTGGCCAGGCGATCAAGGCAGCAACGGACAAGGTCACAGTGTCGCTGGAAGCGGCTGACGCGCTGATCGACGTTGCGTACGCGGAGACCTACGAAGGTGCCCGTCCGCGCGTCGCACCCGCTGAGGCCATGACCGCCCGCGCTGATCTCCAGATGGCCACACAGCGCCATGTCGGCAGCCCTGGGGCCCTGATCGACACGCTGAAGCGCCTGGCCCAGCGGAGCGACAGCGTGGGCGCGCTGGTGGCGGATCCGACCTATCTCGGAGACTTCCTGAGTGCCAACGGGGTCGAGGCCGAGACGCGCGAAGCGGCGCTGACCCTCGTACGCAGTGAGGTCGTGAAGGCTGCGGCACAGAGCGGCGACCAGAACCGCGCGGTGGCGGGCAAGGCCAACTTGGCGCTGATCGAGCTGAAGAAGGCTCGTATCGCTGCCACGTCGTACACGCGCCACGTGCTCGGCCGCTGACGCTGCGATTGGGGGCCTGAGCATCGATGCTCAGGCCCCTCGCGGAAGGGAGCAAACCCATGCGCCTTCGAGTCGCTTTCGGCAGACGGTTCGAATTGGCCGGCGAGACCTATTACAGCGGCGATGACATCGAGTTGGCGGATGACGTGGCGTTGACGCTGATGCGAAGCGGCCTAGCTGTCCCCGCTGACGGCATATACCCGGACGGCTGGCACACAGCCCCTGAGCCTGTCTCCGCGCCAGCGGCCAAGCCTGGTGAGTTCGTGCCACATGCGCCGTGTGAGCCTGGCGAACATCCCACGGGCAAGCGGTCAGCGATGGCGGTCTGTCCCACGGTCGGATGTCCATGCCAGACATGGAACGGCCCCTGTGTCGAGTGCAAGCGGGCGCGTGGCAGACAGCGCAACAGCTCGGCACACCAGCGCGCTTACCGGGAGAAGAGATGGCAGGACACGCGCCGTGCCTTCCTGCGTGAGCATCCGCTGTGTGAGTGCGAGGAATGCACGCAGATCGCCGAGCCACTGCGCCCCGCTGCTCAGGTCGTTGACCACATCGACGGACTAGGGCCGCTGGGTCCGCGAGCACACGACTGGGCCAACCTGCGCAGCATGACAACTGCGCACCACAACCGACGAACGGCACGAGATCAGGGCAACAGAATGTAACCATCGACGTTCACCGTGAGTGTCGACCCGTCACAGAGGGTGGGGGGTGGACCCGAGTGCCCCGGACCGCTGAGGCGCGGGGGAGGTCGTTCGGAGGTCCGCTCGGGCGGGAATTCGGAGACGCGTTCAAAACCGCCTCCCGTTACCACTCCGTAATCAAGCGAAGGTGACTCACCGTGAATACCGAGAATCTGCGGCGGGGCCGTTCACGCCCAGGTGCAGCGCGCACGATCCTACCCGCTGGGTGCGACCTACCAGCGCCCATGCCGCCCGCCCGCGCGGAAGACTGGACCGACGATCAGCTAAAGCGCTGGCTCGAACTGTGGCAGGGGCCGAGCGCGAACCTCTGGGACGATTCGGCGCGGGGAATGGTCGCGCTGCTGATCGAACTGGAAGCGCTCGGCACAGGCGTAAATGCTGCGCAGCTCACCGAAGTTCGCCGCATATCCGAGACGCTACTTCTCACGCCCGGTTCGCTGGCCGCCGCTGGCTACGCGCTCCCTGGGTGGCCAACATGAGTGCGCGTCGCCGGGCAATAGCCGCGCGGAATGCTCAGCCGGCCAAGGACTCCGGGGCGCCGAGCCACGGCCCCTGGAATGAGCGCGATCCGTCGGACTGGAAAGTGTGCGAAACCCACGACCAAGGGATTCAGCCTGGCACTCGCTGCCTGCGTTGCCGTCTCGCTGCGATGGACTGAGCGCGCTGCGCAAGAATCCGTACCTGATGGGCCCCGGTTGTGAATCAGCTGGGGCCCATTCATATCTGAAAGAGCGTCAGATGCCGAAGAACAGAGACTTACTCGGGTCGGCTGCGCTGCTCGCTGCACTGGTCGCCACGGCTTCCGCCGAGTACGAGTTGGCGCGCGCAGTCGGGTACGGCGAATGGGTCGCGGGATGCGTGCCTGCGGCCCTAGATGTGTATGCGCTGCGTGCATTCGCTGTGCGTCGCGATGTACCCGCTGTGGTCTGCGCGCTGATTCTGACGAATGCGCTGGCGCACTTGGTCAGTTCGGGCATGCTGCCGGTCGGTGTCCCGCTGGTCGTGGCGGTGTCCGCCGTAGCTCCGCTCGTACTCTGGCGCGTGAAGGCTCTGAGCGCCCCGCTGGCGCCCCAGGAAGCCGTTCCGGTAGCTCCGGAGCCTGTGAAGCCTGAACGCC
The DNA here is from genome assembly GCF_042802555.1 of Streptomyces sp. NPDC057474. NCBI lineage: Bacteria > Bacillati > Actinomycetota > Actinomycetes > Kitasatosporales > Streptomycetaceae > Streptomyces > Streptomyces sp. NPDC057474. Next base: position 10,313 of record NZ_JBHVDX010000069.1, read on the forward strand.
CCACAGAGAGCCCCACAGCCGATCCGCTGCTAGCGCAAGCGCGCGCATTCGCCGAGCAATCGCAGCGGGCAACCGGCAAGCCTCCCTCGCTGCGGGAGTTGCAGGCGCAGTTTCGTATCGGACAGTCCCGCGCCCAGCGCATTCGCACCGCACTCGCTGCCACCCCATGACCCATGCCCCTGCACTCGCTGCCGCAACGGTGGTCGGTGCGGGGGCTTCCTATGTTGGTCATACGTATAACGTCAGGCGGCCGAAGGGTCGCGCAAGTTTGTGCAAGTTGGTGGCGCTGAGAGGTTATTCGGCGCAAGCTCGGTCATGTCGATCGCCACCGATGACGCGGGAGGACACCATGACGCTGCACCGACTCGGCAAGGACCCCGACAGCCCCAACAACGGCTCACCGACTGTCTACTTTGACGACGAGACGGGGCACTACATCCTGCAAGGCTGGCGGGTCACGGACGCTGAGCGGCTGGCTCAGATGAACATCCCGGATCATGAGACCGTGATCGAGTTCCCCAGGCGCATGATGCAGTTCTTCCCGGAGGTGACAGGTGACGACGTTTGAGGGTCTGTTCCGCGCTGCTCAACACAGCGCCGTTCACTTGGAGTTGAGGGATGTGTACGGCCTTGACGACGACTACCGAGAGTGGACAGCGGGCAACCGGTTCGATCCGGCGGAGCGCTGGCCATGGTGGATCGATCTCGTCTCAGCGTCCGTGGCCCGTGGCGTGGCTGTGCACCGTGCGCGCGTCGTCTCGGAACCGATCTCCCCGTACGTGCGGTACGAGTACGAGCTGACCAGCGGCCACAACGTCAAGGCCGGCGAACGCGTGCGCTGGCTGCCCCGCAGGCAGGCTTCCGGGATCGCCCTGCCTGGTAACGACTTTTGGCTGTTCGACGGCACATCGGTTCTGTTCAACCACTTCGCTGGCGACGGAACGATGACCGGCGAAGAACTGGTCACCGACCCTGCCGTCGTGAAGCTGTGCGCGTCCGCATTCGCTGCTGTCTGGGATCGCGCGATTCCGCATGAGGATTACCGGCCGGTCTGAACGTGACTTCGTCCAGCGTTCAGCAAGCCCGAGAGGCACTAGGCAAGCGGCTGCGAGAGATCCGGCAAGACTCGGGTCTGACAGCTCGCGAGCTTGCCTCTCGGGCCGGTTGGCATGAGAGCAAGTGCAGCCGCATCGAGAACGGGCGCACGGCCCCGTCAGACGACGACCTACGCACGTACACGCTGCACTGCGACGCTGCGGCCCAGACAGACGACCTGATCGCCACAGCGCGGAATATCAGCGGCGCGTACGTCGAATACCGGCGCATGGAACGCTCAGGCCTGCGCCGAGCCCAAGAGTCGGTCATTCCGCTGTGGGAGCGCACGCGACACTTCCGGGCCTACTCGTCGTGGCTCATCCCTGGGCCGTTCCAGACTCGCGCGTACATCGAAGCGATACTCAGGGCGATTCGCGACCGGCGCGCGCTGCCCGATGACCTGAGCGAAGCAGTGCAAGTACGCGTCGACAAGCAACGTGTCCTGCACGAGGGGCCACGGCGCTTTGCTGTACTGCTCGAAGAAAGCGCGCTGCGGCACCGAATCGGCGGGGCTGACACCATGGCTGGCCAACTTGGTCATCTGCTCTCGCTGGCGACGCTCCCGAACGTCAGCCTGGGAGTTATCCCGCTGAGCGCCGATCGCACCGCGCTGTGGCCCGTCGAAGACTTTTGGATCTTTGACGATGCTCAGGTCAATGTCGAACTGGTCTCTGCGTTCCTGACGATTACGCAGCCGCATGAGGTCGGTGTGTATGCGCAAACCTTCGCCGACTTGGCCGAGTTGGCTGTTTACGGGGCGCCCGCTCGCTCGCTGATCACGGCAGCCATTGACTCTCTCGGGTGATGCTGCGCAAGTTCGTGCAAGGTGCTGTGAGTCCGCGTGTCGCGGTTCTTAGCGTGGTTGGCCGGAACCACGTAAAGGGGACGGCATGGCGACGAGACAGCTCAGCGAGACAGGCGCCCTACTCGAACCGGTCGGCGTGCAGGGTTGCGCCACATGCTCCGCGCTGGCTGAGTCACGGGAAATCGCCCGGAGCGCCAGCGACATTGCAGCAGTGCGGAGCGCCAGCGACGAGATTGCCGAACATCCGCATGCCGCTGTGGCTGCTCGGCGCCCGCGTGTCTGGGGTGTGGTCTCGTGAATCGGTACCCCGAGCCGCCGGTTGTGCTGCCGATCGACGGATGGCTCTTCGAAGCGAAGCCGCAAGCTGGCTGTGTCACGTGCCAGAGCGCCGCCAGAGCCATGCGCAGCGCGAAACAGCGTGGCGACGTCAGAGCGAGGGCAGAGGCCGCGCGCAAGATCAGGGCTCACCCGCACTGATGCCCGCCCCGAAGCCCCGCGCCGGCCGCAGACCGTTCGACCCTGCGCCCCCGCCGACCGTGCTCGACCTCTTGGCGGAGCTGTCTTCCCACTGCGGCACATGCATCGGCAAGCGCGCTGTCTGGTGCCCAAGCTGCGGGGGGTTCGGAGGATGCATCACCTGCGCGCAGACCGGTGAAGTGGCGTGCCCCGCGTGCGCTGGGGGTGACCTCGAACCGTTCCACTGGTGAAGACCGCCCCACTCGTCTGCTCTCCCCCGTACTGGCAGACGAGTGGGGCTTCACGCTGCCATCTATGTATGTTTTACTCGTTCACGCGCCCTCGTGGCCGGTGTTCAGGGCGGCCAGCAGGGACACGACCTCGGGCCCCCGCACCTCGCCGACCACCAGCCGGTCCGGGCGCATCCGCAGCGCCTGGCGCACCAGGTCCTGCAGTTCGACGAGGCCCACACCCTCCTGGTTGGCCGGTCTGCCCTCCAGCCGCACCACATGCGGATGGTCGGGCCGCAGCTCCGCCGAGTCCTCGGCCAGCACGATCCGCTCACCGGGGTCGACCAGGCCGAGCAGCGCGCTCAGCAGCGTGGTCTTGCCGGTCCCGGTCCCGCCGCTGATGACGTACGACAACCGGGAGCGGATCAGCGCCCGCAGCACGCGGTCTCCGCCGGGCGGCACCGTGCCCGCCGCCGCCAGTTCGGCGAGGGTGAAGGCCCGGGGCCGTACGACCCGCAGGGACAGGCAGGTGGAGCCGACGGCCACCGGAGGGAGCACCGCGTGGAGCCGGGTGCCGTCCGGAAGCCGGGCGTCCACCCAGGGCCGGGCGTCGTCCAGTCGGCGTCCGGCGACGGCCGCCAGGCGCTGCGCGAGCCGTCGTACGGCTGCGGCATCCGGGAAGGAGATCCCGGTCAGCTCCAGGCCGCCGCCCCGGTCCACCCACACCCGGTCCGGCGCCGACACCAGCACATCGGTGACCGACGGGTCGGCGAGCAGCGGCTCCAACGGCCCGCTCCCCACCAGCTCCGACCGCAACCGCTCGGCCGCCCCGAGCACCTCGGCGTCCCCGAGCACCCGCCCCCGCTCCCGCAGCGCCTGCGCCACCCGCGCGGGCGTCGGCTCGGCCCCGCTCTCGACGAGCCACTGCCGAACCCCGTCCAACAGGCCGTCGTCGGGCATTCCGTTCATACGGCCTCGCCCCCGATCGGAAACCGCCCGCAAGTCCCGTCTCGCCAAGGCATTTCGCCGCCCGGCAGCCCGTTGCAACGCACCCGGTTCACGCCGTCTCACCCCTGACCGCCACCCGCTCCCAGAAGCCTTCGCAGAACCGCGCGAGTGGTCCGCGTGGGATGCCTCCCGGTGGTTTGCCGCCGTCCCGCAGCCCGACCTCGGTGGGTACTTCGCCCGCGAGCGGCAGCCCCAGCAGGCGGGCCACCTCATGGTCGTCGAGACCGGGGGAGTACGGCCCCCGCACCGCGACGCGGAGGTCACGGAGGACCATCCCCAAGGCGGAGGCGACGCGGGAGGCGGCGGCGACGGCGCGCAGTTCGGCGGGGACGACCAGAAGTCCGAGGTCGAGCTGGGCGAGGGCCTCGGCGACGGCTTCGTCGATGCGGCGCGGCAGGTCGACGACGACCGCGCCGCCGCGCCGCCGACCCGCGGCCAGGACCGCGCGCACGGCCTGGGGCGGGACGACGACAGCGTCGCCGCGGTCCCAGCTGAGGACGCGCAGGGAGTGCAGTTCGGGCAGCGACTCCTCCAGGGCGCCGCCGCCGACCCGGCCGCGCGAGGCGGCGAAGGCCGGCCAGCGCAGTCCGTCGGCGCTCTCGCCGCCGAGGAGGACGTCCAGGCCGCCACCCAGCGGATCGGCGTCCACGAGAAGGGTGCGCGTGCCCTGTCGCGCGGAGGTGACGGCGAGAGCGCAGGCCAGTGTGGACGCGCCGGCGCCGCCTCGGCCGCCGATCACACCGACGGTGAGCGCGGGCCTGCCGACCCCTTCCGCCACGTCGGCGATGCGGTCGACGAGCCACTGCTCGCCGTCCGGCAGCATCAGGACGTGGTCGGCGCCGATCTCCACGGCCCGCTGCCAAACTCCGGAGTCGTCCTGGTCCTTGCCGACGAGCACCACTCCTCGTCTGCGCGCGGCCCCGCGCAGCCGCCGCGCCGCATCGTCCCCGACGAGCACGAGCGGCGCCGTCTCCCACCGGCCCCGGCCCTCCGGCACACCGTGGTGGACCTCCGGCCGGGCGCCCGCGGCCGCGCACAGGCGCAGCAGGTCGTCCAGCAGTTCCACGTCCTCGGTGACGATCAACGGCCTGCCCTGCCGCCCCTCGGCGGCGGACGGCCGGTCGTTGGTGATGGCTCCCGCCACGATCTCCAGCCCCCTTCGCTGCGTTCACACGGGCGCCCGGCGTTCCGGGCGCCCGTGTGCAAGTCCTGTGTGTGGACCGGCGACGGCCGCCATATGGGCGGCCGACGGAAACCGGCCCTACGCATCCGGCAAACAGAACCGGCCACGAACTCGCCGCCGTCGGGACGCGCTGGAATCACGGTGCAGCGATCCCGGAAATCGTGTGGATCTTGGTCGATTACTGTGGACAACTCGACGCTTGTGGATATCGCCGTCACCCGCACAGGCGACACCTGTGCGACTTCCGCAGCGCAGCCCGCCGACTACGGGCGGTGACGGATCCTGTGCCGGGGCAGAGGAAAGCCCACGAGGGCCAGGAAGCGCCTCGCGGGCTGGGGAGAAGTGGGGAAAATGCACCCGGACATGCGACGACCCCCACCGGGGGGGAGAGTGGGGGTCGTCTCCACGGCCGACTCGGGGGGGGGAGGAGCCGGACCGCGTTAGCACGGTCGCGAACGATCCGTGACTTCCATGGTGTACCCGAGAGGCCTCTCAGGCAAACCCACACGCCCCACACTAGCCCGAATGGCGGGCGCATATGCTCGGCCTCGTGGAAAACCACTCCTTGCCCCGCACAGCGGCCTTCTTCGACCTGGACAAGACGGTCATTGCGAAGTCGAGCACGCTCACGTTCAGCAAGTCGTTCTACCAAGGTGGCCTGATCAACCGCAGGGCTGCCTTGCGGACGGCGTACACCCAGTTCGTGTTCCTGGCGGGCGGCGCCGACCACGACCAGATGGAGCGGATGCGGAAGTACCTTTCCGCGCTGTGCCGGGGCTGGAACGTCCAACAGGTGAAGGACATCGTCGCCGAGACCCTTCACGACCTGATCGACCCGATCATCTACGACGAGGCCGCCTCCCTCATCGAGGAGCACCACATCGCCGGGCGGGACGTCGTCATCGTCTCCACCTCCGGCGCCGAGGTGGTCGAGCCGATCGGCGAACTCCTCGGCGCGGACCGGGTGGTGGCGACCCGGATGGTCGTCGGCGACGACGGCTGTTTCACCGGCGAGGTGGAGTACTACGCCTACGGTCCGACGAAGGCCGAGGCGATCCGGGAGCTGGCCGAGTTCGAGGAGTACGACCTCGCGCACTGCTACGCGTACAGCGACTCGGCGACCGACCTGCCGATGCTGGAGGCCGTGGGGCACCCGCACGCGGTGAACCCGGACCGGACGCTGCGCAAGGAGGCCCTCGCGCGCGGGTGGCCCATTCTCGACTTCCACCGCCCGGTGCGCCTCAAGCAGCGACTGGCCGTACGGCCGCGGCCCGCCCTTCTCGCGGCCGCCGCCATAGGCGCCGCGGCGGCCACCGCGGGGCTCGTCTGGTACGCGAGCCGGCGCCGGGTGGCGACCGCCTGACCTGGGGTCGATACATCGACGGCCGATTCACCCTCTTTGAACCTAAAAGTAAAGAAGCACATCAAGGGGTTCCGCTTGCCCCGGTCCTGGAGTAGAAAGGATTCAAGGCCCGCGAGACCAAAGGACATCCGAGAGGATCACCTTTAAAACTCATTTTGGCCCCACGGACCCAGCATGAACACCGGGCACCCACGCGACGTCGACCCGTCGATTACGGGCCAGCCGCACCAGGTCACGGGCCACAGTTCCCGGCCTGATGGGCATATATCGAGGACGCTTGGTAACCGGGTGGACATGCCAGCGGCGGTACGAATTCTCGTACCGCCGCAACCCTTTTCCGGGGGTTCTTCGCCGCCAGACTTCTCACCCGACTTCTCAGGCTCCTACGCCGCCCCGCGCTGCAGCGCCTCGCACACCGCCGTCGACTCGCGCGCGCCCAGTTCGATCGCTCTGCCGCAGTGGGCGATCCAGGCGGCCATGCCCTCCGGGGTACCGGAGACATAGCCGTCGAGGGCGGCCAGATAGGCGGCGCGGCCGAGCTCCGCGTGACCGACCTCCGCCGGGCAGACCGACTTGGGGTCGAGGCCACTGCCGATCAGGACGATCCGCTCGGCCGCGCGCGCGACGAGGCCGTTGTGGAAGCCGAAGGGCCGCAGGGCGAGCAGCTCGCCGTGGACGACGGCGGCGGTCACCAGGGCGGGGGCCGAACTGCCCTTGATGATCAGCTCGGAGAGGCCGTCGAGACGGCCGGCGACCTCGGCGGCGCCCGGTAGAGGCAGCTCGACGAGCGGCTCGTCGACGGGCTCCCCGTCCTGTCGGGGCCGTCCCACGCGCGCGTCGTCATGGCCGGCCGCCACCAGGTGCAGCCGGGCCAGTACCCGCAGGGGCGACTGCCGCCAGATGGACAGCAACTGGCCCGCCTCGGCGGTCAGCCGAAGCGCAGCCCCCATGGCGTGCGCCTCGTCGTCGCCGTCCTGGCCGCTGAAATCCGAACGACGGCGCACCTCTTCGAGGGCCCAGTCGGCGCCGGACAGCGCCGCCGAGCCGCGCGCGCCGCGCAGGGCCGCCTCGGAGGTGACCGCGTTGCTGCGGCGCCGCATGACGCGGTGGCCGTAGACCCGGTCCACGGCCCTGCGCACGGACTCCACGGACTCGGCCACACCGGGAAGCTCTCCCAGGGCCGCGAGCGGATCGGCGGCCGCACCAGTCGTACTCATGAGTACGACCCTACGCGCGCCCGCCCGTCGCCCGACCGCCACCCCTCATCGAGCTGACGCGCCCCTTCCTTTGACCGACCCCTCGAAGGAGTGGTCTTCCACCGCCGCATGAACACCACCGGCACTCGCCCCACTACCGTTAGTGAACATGAAAATTGCTTTCGTCGGGAAGGGCGGGAGTGGCAAGACCACACTGTCCTCTCTGTTCATCCGCCATCTCGCCGCCTCCGGAGCGCCGGTCGTCGCCATCGACGCCGACATCAACCAGCACCTGGGCGCCGCCCTCGGCCTCGACGAGTCGGAGGCCGCCGAACTGCCCGCGATGGGCGACCGGCTGCCACTGATCAAGAACCATCTGCGCGGCTCCAACCCGCGGATCGCCTCCGCCGAGACGATGATCAAGACGACCCCGCCCGGCGACGGATCACGCCTGGTGCGGGTCTGCGAGCCCAACGCGATCTACGACGCCTGCGCCCGCCCGGTGGAACTCGACGGCGGGGCCGTCCGTTTGATGGTCACCGGCCCCTTCACCGACGCCGACCTGGGGGTCGCCTGCTACCACTCCAAGACGGGAGCGGTGGAGCTGTTCCTGAACCACCTGGTGGACGGCCGCGACGAGTACGTGGTGGTCGACATGACGGCCGGTTCGGACTCCTTCGCGTCCGGCATGTTCACCCGCTTCGACATGACGTTCCTCGTCGCCGAGCCGACCCGGAGGGGTGTCTCCGTCTACCGCCAGTACAAGGAGTACGCCAGCGACTACGGCGTCGCCCTGAAGGTCGTCGGCAACAAGGTGCGGGGCGACGACAACAACGACGACCTCGACTTCCTCCGCGCCGAGGTCGGGGACGACCTGCTCGTCACCCTCGGGCACTCGGACTGGGTGCGCGCCCTGGAGAAGGGCCGCCCGCCCCGCTTCGAGCACCTGGAGGAGACCAACCGCCGTTCCCTGCGCACCCTTCACGAAGCCGCCGACGCCACGTACGAGCTGCGCGACTGGGAGCGCTACACCCGTGAGATGGCGCACTTCCACCTGAAGAACGCCACCAGTTGGGGCAACGAAAGGACCGGGGCCGACCTGGCCGCGCAGATCGACCCCGAGTTCGTGCTCGGCGTGGGGGTCGCCGCCGCCGTGTGAGTGCGGCTACGGCCTGGCCGCCGGGGCCCCGGGAACCCCCTTGGGGGCCGGTGCAGGTCCGGCGGACAGGAAGGTCTTCCAGCCCTTCTTGGGGGACTGACCGACCTCCAGGGCGCGCAGCCTGTCCAGGACCTTCGGGTCCTGGGCGTCGAGCCAGTCGGCGAGTTGACGGAAGGAGACGCAGCGCACCTCGGCCTTGCCGCACACCGCCTCGACGGTCTCCTCGACGGCGCGCATGTAGACGCCGCCGTTCCAGGACTCGAAGTGGTTGCCGATGATCAGGGGCGCACGGTTGCCCTTGTAGGCGCGCTCGAAGCCCGCGAGCAGACCGTCACGGAACTGATCGCCCCAGTACTCCCGCTTGGCCGGAGTCCCGGCCCGGGCACCGGACTGGTTCATGTAGAAGTTGTAGTCCATGGTCAGCGTCTCGAAGTCCCGCCCCGGGACGGGGACGAGCTGCATCGACAGGTCCCACAGCCCGTCCTTCTTCTCTGGCCAGACCTGGTTCTTGACTCCGCTGGTGTCATAGCGGAAGCCCAGTTCGCGGGCGGCCCGCATGAAGTTCGCCTGTCCTTCCAGACAGGGTGTGCGGGCGCCGATCAGCTCCTTGTCGTAGTCGAAGGGCAGCGGCTCGGCCTGCTCCGTGCCGGTGTTGGTCTTCCATGCCTTCACGAACGACTTGGCCTGGGCGATCTCGCTCTTCCACTCCTCGACCGACCACTCGCCGACCCCACCGCCGGGGCCGCAGAAGTGGCCGTTGAAGTGCGTGCCGATCTCGTTGCCCTCCAGCCACGCGCCGCGCAGTTGGTCCACGGTGTCCTTGATTCCGCGTACGTCGTTGAAGCCGATGTCAGAGCGGCCCGGTGAGTGCTGGGGCGGGCGATACAGGTCCCGCTTCTCCTCCGGCAGCATGTACACACCGCTCAGGAAGTACGTCATGGTCGCGTCGTTGGCCCGGGCCACCTTGCGGAAGTGCGAGAAGAGCCGCTGGCTGTCCTCCCCCGCGCCGTCCCAGGAGAACACCACGAACTGCGGGGGTTTCTGACCGGGCTTCAGCCGTTCGGGGCTGGGCAGGTGCGGCTGCGCACCGGTGTACGAGGTGGAGCCGTCGCCGATCAGCCGGACCGCGGCCTTCGGCGGCGCCGGGACGCCCTCTTTCGTGGCCGGTACGCCCTGCCGGCCCTCCTTCTCCGTTTTTTTCGCGCCAGGTGGGCCGACGGTTCCTGTCGGCCCACCGATCCCGCATCCGGCGATCGCCGCGGCGCAGGTCGCGGCGAGCGTGACGCCGGCGGCGATCCTCTGGGTGACGGCCATCTTCCGCCCACCTTCTTCCTTCACTCAGGGGCAGGGCAGCCAAGGTCACACAGAGTTCAGATCATAATTAATACGACAAGCCGATGAAAAGCTTCATTCATCCTCACGAGTGATCTAATGACCTATTTGCGGCTAATGTTCTTGCATATCCTTTACCCTGCATTACGATTCGTTTACTGAGCGTTGAGAAATCCCGCCACTGAACGCCGTGCCCCACGGCCGCGACCCGACGCGACCGCGTAGCCCCGGAGGAGACGGGAGAACATGTCCGCCTGCGTCCCCACCCACGCCACCGACCCGGACTCGAACCGGACGGAGCGTGATCACCAACCGCATAGCCCCCCGGAGAAACCGCGCCGCCGGTTCCGTGTCTCGGCCGCCGATCTGTCCGCCTCCATCGCGGTCTTCCTGATCGCCCTCCCCCTGTCCCTGGGAATCGCCCTCGCCACCGACGCCCCGCTCCAGGCCGGCCTCGTCGCCGCCGCCGTCGGCGGTCTCGTCGCCGGACGCCTGGGCGGCTCCCCCCTCCAGGTCAGCGGCCCGGCGGCCGGTCTCACCGTCGTCACCGCCGACCTCATCCACCAGTACGGCTGGCGCACCACCTGCGCCATCACCATCTTGGCCGGCCTCACCCAACTGGGCCTGGCCCACCTGCACGTGGCCCGCTCGGCGCTCGCCGTCAGCCCCGCGATCGTGCACGGCATGCTCGCCGGCATCGGCGTCACCATCGCCGTCGCCCAACTCCACATCGTGCTCGGCGGCACCCCGCAGAGTTCGGTCAGCGCCAACATCGGCGCCCTCCCCGCCCAGTTGGCGCACCTGCACCCCGCCGCGGTCTCCGTGAGCGCGCTCACCCTCGTCCTGCTGCTCGCCTGGCCCCGGCTCCCCGGCCGCCTCGGCCGGCAACTGCGCACCGTCCCGGCCGCCCTCGTGGCCGTCGCGGGCGCCACGGCGACGGCCGCGCTCGCCGCGCTGAGCCTGCCCAAGGTCGACCTGCCGTCGTGGCGGAGCCACGCCCTGGCCGGAGTGCCCGACGGGCCGACGCTCGGCCTCGTCGCGGCCGTCCTCACCACCACATTGGTGTGCAGCGTGCAGTCGCTCCTCGGCGCCGTCGCCATGGACAAGCTGGCGGCGGGACGGACCGACGTAGGCCGCTCGGACCTCGACCGCGAGTTGCGCGGCCAGGGCGCGGCCAATGTCGTCTCCGGCGTCCTCGGCGGCCTGCCGATCGCCGGAGTCGCGGTCCGCAGCACGGCCAATGTCCGCGCCGGCGCCACCAGCCGGAACTCCACGATGTTGCACGGCGTTTGGGTAGTGGCGGCCGCACTGCTTCTGATCCCCGTTCTGGAGCTGATCCCCCTCGCCGCACTCGCCGCCCTGGTGATGGCCGTCGGGGTCCAGATGGTGTCCCTGCACCACATCCGCACGGTCACCCGCCACCGCGAGGTGCTGGTCTACGCCGTCACCACCTTCGGCGTCGTCATCCTCGGCGTCCTGGAAGGCGTCGCGCTCGGCATCGCCGTGGCCGTCGGCGTCGCTCTGCACCGCCTCACCCGCACCCGCATCACCCACGAGGAGAAGGAAGGAGTCCATCACGTCCACGTACGAGGACAGTTGACGTTCCTCGCCGTGCCCCGCCTCAGCCGCGCCCTGCACCAGGTCCCTCAGGGGGCCGCCGTCGTCGTGGAGCTGGACGGGTCGTTCATGGACCACGCGGCGTACGAGTCGCTGCAGGACTGGCAGCACGCGCACCACGCGCGGGGCGGCTCCGTGGAGATCACCGGCCGCGCCGGCACCCGCATCGCCGAACCCGCCGGCACCTCGACGGCCGGCTGCCGCTGCCGGCCCTGGACGCCGTGGCGCAACCACCAGTGCGAGGCTCCGGCCACCCCGACGCGAGGCACACCGCAGGAGGAGGCGGCCGAAGGTCCGAACGGTCATCAACTGGCGCGCGGCATCAGCGCGTTCCAGCGCAACACAGCGCCCCTGGTCCGCGGTGAGCTGGCCCGGCTCGCGCGCGAGGGGCAGCAGCCCTCGCAGCTCTTCCTGACCTGCGCCGACTCCCGGCTCGTCACATCGATGATCACCTCCAGCGGCCCCGGCGACCTCTTCGTCGTACGCAATGTCGGCAACCTCGTGCCGCTGCCCGGCGAGGAGAGCGGCGACGACTCGGTGGCGGCGGCGATCGAGTACGCGGTGGACGTGCTGAGCGTACGGTCCATCACGGTCTGCGGGCACTCCGGCTGCGGCGCGATGCAGGCCCTGCTCAAGACCGACCCGCACGGCGCCCAGACCCCCCTCAAGCGCTGGCTGCGGCACGGCCGACCCAGTCTGGACCGCGCGACCGACAAGAACCGCCCCTGGGCCCGCCTCGCCGCCCGCGAACCGGCCGACGCCGTCGAACAGCTCTGCCTGACCAACGTCATCCAGCAACTGGAACACCTGAGAGCCCACGACTCCGTCGCCCGCGCCCTGCGCGAGGGCGCACTCGAACTGCACGGGATGTACTTCCACGTGGGCGAGGCACAGGCGTACCTGCTCACCGAGGAAGCCCCGGACGGCGGAGTCTTCGACCAGGTCGCCGGAACGACCGGGACGGCCGACCCGACCGGGACGGTCCTGCACGACACGCGCGCGTGAACCGATTTCCGTCCCGGTCCGTGGGAACGGGTGGCGTCCTGGCCACCGAGCCACCCGCCCACAGGTCTAAACCAATCCGAGGAAGGCCCTTGTCATCGGGGGTCCGGGTCTGATGAGCTGTGGCCTGGGACACAACGGTCGCCCCGGCAAAGCACCGTAAGGGAGATGTCGTGAGCAACGAAAGCCTGGCCAACCTCTTGAAGGAGGAGCGACGCTTCGCGCCGCCCGCTGACCTGGCCGAGAACGCCAACGTCACGGCCGAGGCGTACGGGCAGGCCAGGGCTGACAGGCTCGGCTTCTGGGCGGCACAGGCCCGGCGGCTGACCTGGGCCAAGGAGCCGACCGAGACGCTGAACTGGTCGAACCCGCCGTTCGCCAAGTGGTTCGAGGACGGTGAGCTCAACGTCGCGTACAACTGCGTCGACCGGCATGTCGAGGCCGGGAACGGCGACCGGGTCGCCATCCACTTCGAGGGCGAGCCCGGGGACAGCCGGGCCATCACCTATGCCGAGCTCAAGGACGAGGTGAGCAAGGCCGCGAACGCCCTGCTGGAGCTGGGCGTCCAGGCGGGCGACCGGGTCGCGGTCTACATGCCGATGATCCCGGAGACGGCCGTGGCGATGCTCGCCTGTGCCCGGATCGGCGCCGCGCACTCCGTCGTGTTCGGCGGCTTCTCCGCGGACGCGCTCGCGACCCGTATCCAGGACGCCGACGCCAAGGTGGTCATCACCTCCGACGGCGGTTATCGGCGAGGCAAGCCCTCCGCGCTCAAGCCCGCCGTCGACGACGCGGCCGACCGCGCCGGCAATGTCGAGCACGTCCTCGTCGTCCGCCGCACCGGCCAGGACGTCGCCTGGAACGACTCCCGTGACGTGTGGTGGCACGAGATCGTCGACCGGCAGAGCGCCGAGCACACCCCGCAGGCGTTCGGGGCCGAGCACCCGCTGTTCATCCTGTACACGTCCGGCACGACGGGTAAGCCCAAGGGCATCCTGCACACCTGCGGCGGCTACCTCACCCAGACGTCGTACACCCACCACGCCGTCTTCGACCTCAAGCCGGAGACGGACGTGTACTGGTGCACGGCCGACGTCGGCTGGGTCACCGGCCACTCGTACATCGTGTACGGGCCGCTGGCGAACGGCGCGACGCAGGTCATGTACGAGGGCACGCCGGACACCCCGCACCAGGGGCGGTTCTGGGAGATCGTGCAGAAGTACGGGGTGACGATCCTCTACACGGCACCCACGGCCATCCGTACGTTCATGAAGTGGGGCGACGACATCCCCGCGAAGTTCGATCTCAGCAGTCTGCGTGTCCTCGGGTCCGTCGGTGAGCCCATCAACCCCGAGGCGTGGATCTGGTATCGCAAGCACATCGGGGGCGACACGACGCCGATCGTGGACACCTGGTGGCAGACCGAGACGGGCGCGATGATGATCTCGCCGCTGCCGGGTGTGACGGCGACCAAGCCGGGATCCGCACAGACGCCGCTGCCGGGCATCTCCGCGACCGTCGTCGACGACGAGGCGAACGAGGTGCCGAACGGCGGCGGTGGCTATCTGGTCCTCACCGAACCGTGGCCGTCGATGCTGCGCACCATCTGGGGCGACGACCAGCGGTACCTCGACACGTACTGGTCGCGGTTCGAGGGCAAGTACTTCGCCGGTGACGGGGCGAAGAAGGACGACGACGGGGACATCTGGCTCCTCGGGCGCGTCGACGACGTGATGCTCGTGTCGGGCCACAACATCTCCACCACCGAGGTGGAGTCCGCGCTCGTCTCGCACCCGTCGGTGGCCGAGGCCGCCGTGGTCGGCGCGGCCGACGAGACCACCGGTCAGGCGATCGTTGCGTTCGTGATCCTGCGCGGTACGGCGAACGCCGAGGACGAGGGCCTCGTCGCCGACCTCCGGAACCACGTCGGCGCCACTCTCGGCCCGATCGCCAAGCCGAAGCGGATCCTGCCGGTGCAGGAGCTGCCGAAGACCCGCTCCGGGAAGATCATGCGGCGACTGCTGCGGGACGTGGCGGAGAACCGGCAGCTCGGTGACGTCACGACGCTGACCGACTCCACGGTGATGGACCTGATCCAGGCCAAACTGCCGGCGGCGCCGAGCGAGGACTGAGATGCCGTACGTCCCCCACGGGAGGGCGTACGTCCGCGAAGGGCACCCGGCGGCGAGCCCGCCGGGGTGCCCTTTGGCTAAAGTAAACAAAAGGTGCGCCGGGAAGTCTGGTCGGCAAGCGTTCCGTCCTGCCCACCGACCGGAGGTCCCCACCGTGGCCGCGCCCCGCACCACCCCCACCCGCAAGGTTCTCGGACGACTCTCTCTGCCCGAGCGGACCTTCGTGGCGGACGCGCTGCGCACGGAGACCGTCGGCGGTGTGCTGCTGCTCCTGGCCAGCGTCACCGCGCTGGTCTGGGTCAACGTCCCAGCGCTGCACGACAGCTACGAGAGCGTCAGCCACTTCCGCTTCGGCCCCGAAACGCTCGGCCTCGACCTGTCCGTGGCGCACTGGGCGGCCGACGGGCTCCTCGCGGTCTTCTTCTTCGTCGCCGGCATCGAACTCAAGCGCGAGCTGGTCGCCGGTGACCTCCGGGACCCCGGGACGGCCGCACTGCCCGTGGTCGCCGCGCTGTGCGGCATGGCCGTACCGGCGCTCGTGTACGCGCTCACCAACCTCATCGGCGGCGGCTCCCTGGCCGGCTGGGCGGTGCCCACGGCGACCGACATCGCGTTCGCGCTGGCCGTGCTCGCCGTCATCGGCACGTCCCTGCCGAACGCGCTGCGGGCCTTCCTGCTCACCCTCGCCGTCGTCGACGACCTGTGCGCGATCCTGATCATCGCGGTGCTCTTCACCGACGATTTCGACTTCGCCGCGCTCGGCGCCGCCTTCGCCGGTCTCGCCGTCTTCTGGCTGCTGCTGAGGAAGGGCGTGCGCGGGTGGTACGTGTACGTTCCGCTCGCGCTCGTCGTCTGGGGGCTGATGTACAACAGCGGTGTGCACGCCACCATCGCCGGCGTCGCGATGGGGCTGATGCTGCGCTGCGCCCGGCGCGAAGGCGAGGACCGCTCCCCCGGCGAGCACATCGAGCACCTCGTACGCCCCCTGTCCGCCGGTCTGGCGGTGCCGTTGTTCGCCCTGTTCAGCGCGGGTGTTGCGGTGTCGGGCGGTGCGCTGGGGAAGGTGTTCACCCAGCCGGAGACGCTCGGGGTGGTGCTCGGGCTGGTCGTCGGCAAGGCGATCGGGATCTTCGGCGGGACCTGGCTGACCGCCCGCTTCACCCGGGCCTCCCTCTCCGAAAACCTGGCCTGGCCGGACGTGTTCGCGGTCGCCTCCCTCGCCGGCATCGGCTTCACCGTGTCGCTGCTCATCGGCGAACTGGCCTTCGAGGGCGACCGGGTGCTCACCGACAGCGTCAAGGCGGCCGTCCTCACCGGTTCCCTCGTCGCGGCGGTCCTGGCGACCGTCCTGTTGAAGGTGAGGAACGCCAAGTACCGGGCGCTGTGGGCCGCCGAGGAGCGCGACGACGACCTCGACGGCATCCCCGACGTCTACGAACAGGACGACCCGGCGTACCACCTGCGCATGGCCGCGATCTACGAACGCAAGGCCGCTGAGCATCGCAGGCTTGCCGAAGTGGCGGGCGGGGCAGGCGACGGCGACGACGGTCCGGCATGATCTGACAGGACCGTACAAACGCATATGAGGGAGACCCCGATGAGCGCACCCGACGGCAGCCCGGTCGGAGCCGAACGCAGCGTCGGCCAGTTGTTCGCCTCGGCGACGGCCGAGATGTCCGCCCTGGTGCACGACGAGATCGCGCTGGCCAAGGCTCAGCTCAGGCAGGACGTCAAGCGAGGCGTGGTCGGCGGCGGGGCGTTCGCGGCGGCCGGCACGGTGCTGATCTTCTCCCTGCCGATGCTGAGTTTCGCCCTGGCGTACGGCATCCGTACCTGGAGCGACTGGAACCTGGCGATCTGCTTCCTGCTGTCGTTCGCGGCGAACGTGGTGGTCGCCCTCGTGCTGACGCTCATCGGCGTCGTCTTCTCGAAGAAGGCCAAGAAGGGGCAGGGCCCGCAGAAGGTCGCCGCGTCCATGAAGCAGACGGCGGGCGTGCTGCAGAACGCCAAGCCGCACCCCCGTCGGCCCGCCCCGGCCGACGACGCCATCGAGGCTGTGGCACGCTCGACGTCATGACCGACCCCGCGACCACCCCGGCCGCCCCCTGGAATCAGCCCGCGTCTCCCGTACGACTCGACGTGCCCGGCGCCAAGGAGCTGATCCACCGGGACGTGGCCGCCAACGGCGCGCGCTTCCACATCGCCGAGGTGGGCGACGGGCCGCTGGTGCTGCTGCTGCACGGCTTCCCGCAGTTCTGGTGGACCTGGCGGCACCAGTTGGTCGCCCTCGCCGACGCGGGCTTCCGGGCCGTGGCCATGGACCTGCGTGGGGTCGGCGGCAGCGACCGCACACCCCGGGGTTACGACCCCGCGAACCTCGCCCTCGACATCACCGGAGTCGTACGGTCCCTCGGCGAGCCCGATGCCGCCCTGGTCGGCCACGACCTGGGCGGCTATCTGGCGTGGACGGCGGCCGTGATGCGCCCCAAGCTCGTACGGCGGCTCGCGGTGTCCTCGATGCCGCACCCGCGGCGCTGGCGCTCGGCGATGCTCTCCGATGTCAAGCAGACGGCCGCGGGGTCCTACATCTGGGGATTCCAGCGGCCCTGGATCCCCGAGCGGCAACTCACCGCCGACGACGGCGCCCTGGTCGGCCGGCTCATCCGGGACTGGTCGGGGCCGCGGCTGCCCGACGACGAGGCCGTAGAGGCGTATCGGCGGGCGATGTGCATCCCGTCGACGGCGCACTGCTCGATCGAGCCGTACCGGTGGATGGTGCGGTCCATGGCCCGCCCGGACGGCATCCAGTTCAACCGCCGGATGAAGCGCCCGGTGCGGGTGCCCACCCTCCACCTGCACGGTTCACTGGACCCGGTGCTGCGGACGCGCAGCGCGGCCGGGTCCGGTGAGTACGTCGAAGCGCCGTACCGTTGGCGGCTGTTCGACGGCCTGGGACACTTCCCGCACGAGGAGGACCCGGTGGCGTTCTCGGCCGAACTCATCAACTGGCTGAAGGACCCCGAGCCCGACCGGTGAACGGCGGTTGGGCCGACCTCGGCCGGAGGTCCCGGGGGCCCGCGGCGGAGCCGCCGTTGTCACGTTTCCCGGGAAGGCACGGCCCGGACGTGAACACCTGTTCCATGAACAGCCACTTGCCCGGCGCATAGGCCAATTGGGGGGCGTGGGGGCGGTTATCGACCTTGGGGCGGGGGCACACGTCGGGGTATGGGCTGGACGCACGACTACAGTGACGCAGCACGCAACCGCCGCTCGGCCGCGGGCCTGAGCTCCCACCAGAGGGGCGCCCCGCAACTGCCGGGCACGGATCCCCGGCTGGGTATTCCGCGCATCCTGCGCCGTCGGGCCCGCTGGGTCTCGGCCCGGCTGCGCCATCCTCGTCCCTGACCCACGCGGGGCGACCCGCACAGGACCTCACCACACCGGCCCCGCCCGGCTTCAGAGCGCGCAGCTGTCGCTGTCCACCTGCTGGTTGGCCGTACGGCCCTTGGCGATGTCCTCCTCGACCTCGTCCGCGGTGAGCGCGTAGCCCGTGTCCGGGTCGTCGAGGGACTTCGCGAAGACCACGCCGTAGACCTTGCCTTCGGGCGTGAGCAGCGGGCCGCCGGAGTTGCCCTGGCGGACGGTCGCGTAGAGCGAGTAGACGTCGCGGTGGACGGTGCCGCGCTTGTAGATGTCGGCGCCGTTGGCCGTGATGCGACCGCGTACGCGCGCGGGGCGGACGTCGTACGAGCCGTTCTCCGGGAAGCCCGCGACGATCGCGTCGTCGCTGCTGACAGCGTCCTTGGTGGTGAACTCCAGCACGGGCGCCTTCAGACCCGGCACGTCCAGTACGGCGATGTCGCGTTCCCAGTCGTAGAGGACGACCTTGGCGTCGTACTTGCGGCCCTCGCCGCCGATCTGGACGGTGGGTTCGTCGACTCCGCCGACCACGTGCGCGTTGGTCATCACACGGCGCTCGCCGAAGACGAAGCCGGTGCCTTCGAGGACCTTGCCGCAACTCTGGGCGGTGCCCATGACCTTGACGATGGACCGCTTGGCGCGCTGGGCGACCGCGCTGTTCGCGAGCGCCGGGTCGGGGGGCTGGACCTCGGTGATCGGCTCGTTCGAGAACGGGCTGAAGACCTGCGGGAAGCCGTTCTGCGTGAGGACCGAGGAGAAGTCCGCGAACCAGGTGTCCGCCTGGTTGGGCAGGGCCCCGGCCACGCCCTGCAGCACCTTGGAGTTGCGGACCTCCTTGCCGAGCGTCGGCAGCGTCGTCCCGGCGAGTGCGGAGCCGATCAGCCAGGCGACCAGGAGCATCGCCACGACGTTGACGAGAGCGCCGCCGGTGGCGTCCAGGGCGCGGGCCGGGGACCAGGTGATGTAGCGACGCAGCTTGTTGCCGAGGTGGGTGGTCAGGGCCTGGCCCACGGAGGCGCAGACGATCACGATGACCACCGCGACGACGGCGGCGGCCGTGCTCACCTCGGAGTTGTCGGTCATCCAGTCCCAGATGACGGGCAGGGCGTAGACCGCGACGAGGCCGCCGCCGAGGAAGCCGATCACCGAGAGGATGCCGACGACGAAGCCCTGTCGGTAGCCCACGATCGCGAACCAGACGGCGGCTACCAGCAACAGGATGTCCAGCACGTTCACCGCTTCAAGCCTCGCCTCGTCACTTCGCGATCACTACAGACCGGCCGGGGTCCGGTCCGACGCGCGGCGACATGGGGACCCGACAAGCCCCAAAAGACGCAGCACGGCAGACACCCTGTCATGAGCGCCAGTCGAGCGGGACCTGCTTCTCCCGGTCCCAGGGGCGCTCCCAGCCTGCGTAGTGCAGCAGACGGTCGATCACTCCGGCCGTGAAACCCCACACCAGGGCTGATTCGACCAGAAATGCCGGACCTGCGTAGCCGCGGGGGTGAATGGCGGTGGCTCTGTTGGCCGGATCCGTGAGATCCGCCACGGGGACGGTGAAGACGCGGGCCGTCTCGTTCGGATCGACGACCCGGACCGGGGTCGGCTCCCGCCACCAGCCCAGAACGGGGGTCACGACGAAGCCGCTGACCGGGATGTACAGCTTGGGCAGCACACCGATGAGCTGGACGCCGGCGGGGTCGAGGCCGGTCTCCTCCTCGGCCTCGCGCAGGGCTGCGCGCAGCGGACCGTCGGTCTGCGGGTCGCCGTCCTCGGGGTCGAGGGCGCCGCCGGGGAACGACGGCTGTCCCGCGTGCGATCTGAGCGAGCCGGCGCGCTCCATGAGCAGCAGCTCGGGCCCGCTCGCACCCTCGCCGAACAGGATCAGGACCGCCGACTGCCGCCCCGAGCCGTTCTCCGGCGGCAGGAAGCGGCTCAGCTGCAGTGGCTCGACCGTCTCGGCGGCGCGCACCACCGGGTCCAGCCAGGTGGGCAGGCCCGCCTTGTCCAGGCTCACGTGCCCGTCCCGCGTGTGGTGCCCGCTGTCGGTGTCCGTGCCGCCGTCCGTCCGGCTCACGCGTGTCATAGCCACCCCCGTCGTTCTTCCGGTCCCAACGCCCGGGAGACCGCTGATCGTTCCGCTAGGGCCTCGCGTCCCTCTTGTGGGTGGCGGGTGGAAGGGTGGCGAGCGTACGCGTCGGGGTGGGGCCGGCGGGCGGCAGGGTGCGCGCCGGAGGGGAAGCGCGCGGCAGGGTGCGTGATGGAGCGGAGGCGCGCGGTGGTGTGCGCGCCCGGTCGCCTCGTGCGGTCCGTCATCCGGCGGCTCCCAGGGGCGGGGCCGGGATGCCGCCCGCGTCCAGGTAGGACTGCGGGGGCTTGAGGCGCTGACCGGGGAAGCCGCCCTTCTCGTACTTCAGGAGTTTCCTGGCCTTGTCCGGGTCCGTCTCGCCCTCGCCGAACGCCGGGCAGAGCGGGGCGATGGGGCACGCGCCGCAGGCCGGTTTACGGGCGTGGCAGATGCGGCGGCCGTGGAAGATCACGTGGTGCGACAGCATCGTCCACTCGCTCTTCGGGAAGAGCGCGCCGATGGCCGCCTCGATCTTGTCCGGGTCGGTCGCCTCGGTCCACCGCCAACGTCGTACGAGCCGCTGGAAGTGCGTGTCCACGGTGATGCCGGGCCGGCCGAAGGCGTTGCCCAACACGACGAAGGCGGTCTTGCGGCCGACGCCGGGCAGTTTGACGAGGTCTTCGAGACGGCCGGGGACCTCGCCCCCGTGGTTCTCCACCAGGGCTTTCGACAGCCCCATCACCGACTTCGTCTTGGCCCGGAAGAAGCCGCACGGCCGCAGGATCTCCTCGACCTCCTCCGGGTCGGCCGCGGCCAGGTCCTCGGGGGTCGGGTACTTCGCGAAGAGCGCCGGTGTCGTCTGGTTGACCCGCAGGTCGGTCGTCTGGGCGGACAGGACCGTCGCGACGACCAGTTGGAAGGAGTTCTCGAAGTCCAGCTCCGGGTGCGCGTACGGGTACACCTCGGCGAGTTCGCGGTTGATGCGACGGGCACGGCGGACCAGGGCGGTCCGGGACTCGGCCTTGGGAAGCTTGGCGGCAGTCGTGGGTGCGGTGGTGGTCCCGTCCGCCGAGGCCGCCCTTCGCGCCGCGGCCGCCGTCTTCACCGCCGTCGCCTTTCGGGCTGTGGCGGCCTTTCCTGCCGGTACGGCCTTCTTCGCCGGGGCCGTGGCCTTCTGGGCCGGGTTCTCCGCTGCTGATGGATCAGACACCTTCGTCGCCTTTGCCGTTTTGTTCGCTCCCGCGGGACGCTGTTCGCCCACAGCGGAATCCCGCCGTACAACCACCCGCCCAGCCCCCTTGGCCTGTGCTCTCACCGGCGATTTGGACACCCGGCCAGCCTAAAGCCCGGCACCGACAACCGCCCCGGGCCCAGAAGATCGGCCCCCAATTGGACCCCTGACGCTTACCCCGGGACATGTGTGCGGCATCCTTGTGACAGATCACACTGTTTGGTCCGTCCGGCAAGATGGGGAACACGGTCCCCTGGTAGTACGGGGAGCAAGATCCCCTGAGCAGGTCGACAAGGAGAGAACTCGTGGACGACGTTCTGCGGCGCGCCCCGCTCTTCGCGGCGCTCGATGACGAGCAGGCCGCGGAGCTCCGCGCCTCCATGAGTGAGGTGACCCTCGCGCGCGGTGACGCTCTCTTCCACGAGGGCGACCCGGGTGACCGCCTCTATGTGGTCACCGAAGGCAAGGTCAAGCTGCACCGCGCGTCACCCGACGGCCGCGAGAACATGCTGGCCGTGCTCGGCCCCGGTGAGTTGATCGGCGAGCTGTCGCTGTTCGACCCGGGTCCGCGGACGGCGACCGCCACGGCGCTGACCGAGGTCAAGCTGCTCGGCCTCGGCCACGGCGACCTCCAGCCGTGGCTGAACGTGCGGCCCGAGGTGGCCGCAGCGCTGCTGCGTGCCGTCGCGCGGCGTCTGCGCAGGACCAACGACCAGATGTCCGACCTCGTGTTCTCGGACGTTCCCGGGCGGGTCGCTCGCGCGCTGCTGGACCTCTCGCGGCGGTTCGGTGTGCAGTCGGAGGAGGGCATCCACGTGGTGCACGACCTCACGCAGGAGGAGTTGGCGCAGCTGGTCGGTGCGTCGCGGGAGACCGTGAACAAGGCGCTGGCGGACTTCGCGCAGCGGGGGTGGCTGCGGTTGGAGGCTCGCGCGGTGATTTTGCTGGACGTGGAGCGGCTGGCCAAGCGGTCGCGCTGACACGGTTCGGCCGTACGCCGGTTCGACCTGTGCGGCCTTTCGTACGTCGATGGGGTTCGTCCCGTTCGCGGGGCGGGCCCCATTGTCTTCGCCCCAGCCGCCCTTACCCGTTCCCATCCCCAGGGGCCGCCGCCCCTTCGACCCCGCCCGGACAGGGTTCCGCCCCGGACTGCGCCAGGGGCGCTGCGCCCCCTGGACCCCCGCCCGTGCATGTGGCCCCCTGCCACGCAGATGGCCTGCCCCCGCGCGCCTCTCCGGGCACAGTGGCCGTATGGCCGAAATGGGGCGTCGAAGAGGGCTGGACAGCCGGGGGTACATCGAGCGGGAGGGGGCGCTGGGGCGGGTACCCGGGGTGTTCCGGCCGGTGGTGGCGGCGGCCCGGGATCGGATTTTGAACGTGTTCGGGGCTGGGCTGCACAGTGCGTATCTCTATGGGTCGATTCCCCGGGGCACGGCTCGTCCGGGTCGCAGTGATCTCGATCTGCTGCTGGCGTTGCGCGAGGAGCCCACGGAGGCGGACCGGGCCGGGACGCGGGTGCTGGACGAGGCGCTCGACAGGGAGTTTCCGCAGATCGACGGGGCCGGAACGCTGCTGGTCAGCCGGGCGCAGGTGCTCAGCGACCTGGAGCGGTACGACCTGGGCTGGTTCGTGGCCTGTCTGTGCACTCCTCTGCTGGGCGAGGACCTGGCGGAGGACCTGCCCCGCTATCGGCCGGACTCCCTCCTCGCCCGCGAGACCAACGGCGACCTCGCGCTGCATCTGCCGCGCTGGCGGGAACGGGTCGCGGAAGTCACCGGCGACGACGCCCGTCGGGCGCTCGTCCGCGGCTACTCCCGGCGGCTGGTTCGGACCGGGTTCACCCTCGTCATGCCCCGCTGGAACGGCTGGACCAGCGATCTGCACGAGATGGCCGAGGCGTTCGGCGAGTACTACCCCGAGCGCGCCGCCCAGATGCGCGCGGCGGCGGTGGCCGGGTACGAACCGGGTGCCGGCGCGGGCGGGCCGGATGAGTCGGGTGCCCGTGTCGCCGTTCTGCGGTCGTACCTGGACGATCTCGGGCCCTGGCTGGCCGAGGAGTACGCGCGCGTGCACGGCGTCAAAGCGCCACGTCCCGGAGACCGGTGAGGGGGAAAGGCGGCCCCTGGGGCGATGAGGCTCTGAGCGCGCCGGAGAGGGCCCCTGGACGTCCCTGGGAGGGTGCTACTGAGGCCCAGGAGGCCTCTGAGCCGCCCGGTGAGGCACCTCGGGCGGCCGTGACCCCGGAGACGGCCGCTGAGGCTCGGGGCGGATCAGATCAGGCCGTGCTCGGTCAGGTACTCCAGCTGGGCCCGTACCGAGAGTTCCGCGGCCGGCCACAGGGAGCGGTCGACATCGGCGTAGACGTGGGCGACGACCTCGCCGGGGGTGCCGTAGCCGTTCTCGACGGCCGTCTCGACCTGGGCGAGCCGGTGGGCGCGGTGGGCGAGATAGAACTCGACGGCGCCCTGGGCGTCCTCCAGGACGGGGCCATGGCCGGGGAGGACGGTGTGGACGCCGTCGTCGACCGTGAGGGACCTGAGGCGGCGGAGGGAGTCGAGATAGTCGCCGAGACGGCCGTCGGGGTGGGCCACGACCGTCGTACCGCGCCCCAGGACGGTGTCGCCGGTGAGGACGGCCCGGTCGGCCGGGAGGTGGAAGCAGAGCGAGTCGGCGGTGTGGCCGGGGGTGGGTACGACGCGGAGCTCCAGGCCGCCGACCGAGACGATGTCGCCCGCGCCGAGTCCTTCGTCGCCGAGCCGCAGCGCCGGGTCGAGGGCCCTCACGTTCGTCCTGGTCAGCGCTCCGAAGCGGGCGGCGCCCTCCGCGTGGTCCGGGTGTCCGTGCGTGAGCAGGGTCAGCGCGACCCGCTTGCCGGCCATCTCCGCCGTGTCGACGACGTTGCGCAGGTGGGCGTCGTCCAGCGGACCCGGGTCGATCACGACCGCCAGCTCGGAGTCCGGCTCGGACACGATCCAGGTGTTGGTCCCGTCCAGCGTCATCACGGACGCGTTCGGCGCGAGCACGTTGACCGCGCGCGCGGTGGCGGGCCCCGACAGGACGCCGCCCCTGGGCTGGCCGGGGAGGGCTGCTGCGTCGGTCATACGGAGGCGCCTTCCAGCGGGATGGGCAGAGCGTCACGTCGTCGGTCGGAGGCACGCGCGGCGTCTCGACGCCCGCGAAGCGGTGCGAGGGGCGTTCGAGGGACCGGGTCCCCGCCGCTCGACCGGCCCGGGAGAGCGGTCGCGTCCGTCATGCGGAGTCTCCGGCGGCCGATATGCGCTTGATGAACTCGGCGTGGCCGGGCCAGGAAAGGACCACGTCGTCGTTCTCCAGGCGGGCTTGGGCGAGGACGGGGGTCAGGTCGCGGGCGGGCGCGGCGGCGAGCGCGGCGGCGGCCGTGTCGTACTCCGCGAGCCGGCGCAGGGTCGCGATGGTGGGCGGCATCATCAGCAGCTCGCCCTTGTCGTAGCCGTCCGCCGCGTCCCTGGGGCGGATCCACACCGTCCGGTCGGCTTCCGTGGAGGCGTTGCGGGTGCGCTGGCCCTGCGGGAGAGCGGCCACGAAGAACCAGGTGTCGTAGCGGCGGGACTCGAACTCGGGAGTGATCCAGCGGGCCCAGGCGCCCAGCAGGTCGGACCGCAGGACCAGCCCGCGGCGCTCCAGGAACTCGGCGAAGGACAGCTCCCGGGCGGCCACCGCCGCGCGGTCCGCCTCCCAGTCGTCGCCCGTGGTGTCGCCGACCACGGTGTCGGAGCCGGGCCCGGCGAGCAGGACGCCCGCCTCCTCGTACGTCTCCCGTACGGCCGCGCAGACGATCGCCTGGGCGTCGGTCTCGTCGACGCCGAGTCTGGACGCCCACCACGCGCGCGTGGGGCCTGCCCAGCTGATCTGGTGGTCGTCGTCGCGCGGGTCCACACCGCCGCCCGGATACGCGTACGCGCCCCCGGCGAAGGCCATGGAGGCGCGTCTGCGCAGCATGTGCACGACCGGGGTGTCGGCCGTGTCCTTGAGCAGCATGACGGTGGCGGCCCGCTTGGGGGTCACCGGTGTCAGCGTGCCGGCCGCGAGTGCGCGGATGCGGTCCGGCCACTCGGCTGGGTACCACTGGCCGTTTGCCATGGGCGGAGGCTAACTCGTAACCGGCGGATGTTCGAGTGAGCCTCCGCGATCTTGGTGACCGCTACCCGGCGGTGAGTTCCACCTGGAGCTCCACCTCGACCGGCGCGTCCAGCGGCAGTACCGCCACACCGACCGCGCTGCGCGCGTGGACACCCTTGTCGCCGAAGACGGCGCCCAGGAGTTCGCTCGCACCGTTCAGCACGGCGGGCTGGCCCGTGAAGTCGGAGGCCGAGGCCACGAAACCGACGACCTTCACCACGCGCGCGACACGGTCCAGGTCGCCCGCCACCGACTTGACGGCGGCCAGGGCGTTCAGCGCGCAGGTGCGGGCGAGCTCCTTGGCCTCCTCGGGGGTGACCTCGGCGCCGACCTTGCCGGTGACGGGCAGCTTGCCGTCCACCATGGGCAGCTGCCCGGCGGTGTACACGTACACGCCGGACCGGACGGCCGGCTGGTACGCGGCGAGCGGCGGGACGACCTCGGGCAGGCTCAGCCCGAGTTCGGCGAGCTTGGCCTCGACGGCGCTCACGGCTTGGGCCGCTTCAGGTAGGCCACCAGCTGCTCGGGGTTGTTCGGCCCGGGCACGACCTGGACGAGCTCCCAGCCGTCCTCGCCCCAGGTGTCCAGAATCTGCTTCGTGGCGTGGACGAGCAGCGGCACGGTTGAGTATTCCCACTTCGTCATGTGGCCGACTTTATCCGCTGCCCGGCCGCTGTCCGGCACGGGTTCCACCGCTGTCCCGGTGGGCATGACGGCCTGGACAGTCCGGGGCCGACAGGCGGGGAGGGCACAAGTTGTCCACAGCCTCCCGCGTATGCCGCGCGCGGACTGGTTAGGCTCGAATACGTGAGCAGGCTCCAGGTCGTCAGCGGCAAGGGCGGGACCGGAAAGACCACGGTCGCCGCCGCACTCGCGCTCGCCCTCGCGACCGAGGGGAAGCGCACCCTCTTGGTCGAGGTCGAGGGCAGACAGGGCATCGCGCAGCTCTTCGAGGCGGAGGCATTGCCGTACGAGGAGCGGAAGATCGCGGTGGCTCCCGGGGGCGGGGAGGTGTATGCGCTGGCCATCGACCCCGAACTGGCCCTGTTGGACTACCTCCAGATGTTCTACAAGCTCGGCGGGGCGGGCCGGGCTCTGAAGAGGCTCGGCGCCATCGACTTCGCGACCACCATCGCGCCCGGTCTCCGGGACGTGCTGCTGACCGGCAAGGCCTGCGAGGCGGTGCGCCGCAAGGAGAAAAGCGGCCGGTTCGCGTACGACTACGTGGTGATGGACGCGCCGCCCACCGGGCGCATCACCCGCTTCCTGAACGTCAACGACGAGGTCGCGGGCCTCGCCAAGATCGGTCCGATACACAATCAGGCCCAGGCCGTCATGCGGGTCCTGAAGTCCCCCGAGACGGCCGTGCATCTGGTCACGCTGCTCGAGGAGATGCCCGTCCAGGAGACGGCGGACGGTATCGCCGAGCTGCGTGCCGCGAAGCTGCCGGTGGGGCGGATCATCGTCAACATGGTGCGGCCCGAGGTACTGGACGCCGACGAGCTGGAGTTCGCGCGCGCGGTGCCGCGTACGGCCGTCGCCAAGTCCCTGTCCACGGCGGGTCTGGGCGGCGCGCGGCGCGGCGGCAACGCCGAGCGCCTGGTGGAACCGCTGCTCACGCAGGCCGAGGAGTACGCCGAGCGGTACACCCTGGAGCACGACCAGCGGAGCGTACTGGGCGAACTGGGCCTGCCGCTGCACGAACTGCCGCTGCTCGCCGAGGGAATGGACCTGGCGGGCCTGTACGAACTGGCCACGGAACTGCGTCAGCAAGGGATCTCATGACTCCGGACCCGGCCGCCACGCACAATTCGGCCCACATGCACGACTCGGCCCACGCGCCCGAGGGACACAGCGCGATCAGCGCGCCTCGACTCCTCGCGGTCGATCCGCTGCTCGACGATCCGAAGACCCGCATCGTGGTGTGCTGCGGCGCCGGCGGTGTGGGCAAGACGACCACGGCGGCGGCCCTCGGGCTGCGGGCCGCCGAGCGCGGCCGCAAGGTGGTCGTGCTCACCATCGACCCGGCCCGGCGGCTCGCCCAGTCCATGGGCATCGACTCGCTGGACAACACCCCGCGGCGCGTGAAGGGCATCGACGGGGACGGCGAACTGCACGCCATGATGCTCGACATGAAGCGCACCTTCGACGAGATCGTCGAGGCGCACGCGGACCCCGACCGGGCCTCCGCGATCCTGAGCAACCCCTTCTACCAATCGCTCTCGGCGGGCTTCGCAGGCACGCAGGAGTACATGGCGATGGAGAAGCTGGGTCAGCTGCGGGCCCGGGACGAGTGGGACCTGATCATCGTCGACACCCCGCCGTCCCGCTCGGCGCTGGACTTCCTGGACGCCCCGAAGCGGCTCGGCTCGTTCCTCGACGGCAAGCTGATCCGCGTACTGCTGGCGCCCGCGAAGGTCGGCGGGCGGGCCGGGATGAAGTTCCTGAACGTCGGCATGTCGATGATGACGGGCGCCCTGGGCAAGCTGCTCGGCGGTCAACTGCTGAAGGACGTACAGACGTTCGTGGCCGCCATGGACTCCATGTTCGGCGGCTTCCGTACGCGCGCGGACGCCACGTACAAGCTGCTCCAGGCGCCCGGCACGGCCTTCCTGGTGGTGGCCGCGCCGGAGCGGGACGCGCTGCGCGAGGCGGCGTACTTCGTGGAGCGGCTGGCGGCCGAGGACATGCCGCTGGCCGGGTTGGTGCTCAACCGCGTCCACGGCAGCGGCGCGGCCCAGTTGTCCGCCGAGCGCGCGCTCGCCGCCGCGGAAAATCTTGACGAGCCCCGCATTGTGGATCAGATGGACGGGAAAGCAGTTCGTAACTCTCCCGACACGTACGGCAGTTCAGGCAGTCCAGGATCTCCCGCAACGACCGGTACCCAGGACGGCTCCCCCGCCCCGGACCAGCAGAACCAGGCCGTTGCCGACCAGGCCGACACTCCGGACCTGACCGTGGAACAGCTCACGGCAGGACTGCTCAGGTTGCACGCCGAGCGGATGCGGCTGCTCTCCCGCGAGCAGCGCACGCGTGACCGTTTCACCGCGCTTCATCCCGAGGTGGCCGTGGCCGAAGTGGCCGCGCTGCCCGGTGATGTCCACGACCTGACGGGTCTGCGGGACATCGGGGACCGGCTCGCGGCCATAAGGCCGGAGCTGCCCACCTCCGACGACTGAACGTCTGCCGCACGACGAACCTCTGCCGCACGACTGATCTTTCGACGACCACCCGAGGACCGAACGACCCGCCCGAGGACCGTACGGCCGGCCGAGGACCGAACCATGCCCGAATGCCGATCCACGCCTTGGGGCACCCGAGAGCCGGCACACCTGCCCGACGCGCCGACACCTCAAGGGCGCCCTCGACCGACGTGGCCCGGAAGGGGCCTCGCCCTCAGCTCACCGCCGCGTAGTTCTCGTACATCTCGTCATCGTCGAGCGGCAGAATGCCCGCGCCACGCTCGTACTCCGTGCGCGCGGTCTCCAGCAGCCTGCGCCACGACGTGACGGTCGGACGCCTGCGCAGCAGTGCGCGGCGCTCGCGCTCCGTCATTCCTCCCCACACGCCGAACTCGACGCGGTTGTCCAACGCGTCCGCCAGGCACTCCGTGCGTACCGGGCATCCGGTGCACACCGCCTTGGCCCTGTTCTGCGCTGCTCCTTGAACGAACAGTTCATCCGGATCGGTAGTGCGGCAGGCAGCCTGCGCACTCCAGTCGGTTACCCAGCCCATACCGGCGCCGTCCTCTCCCGAATCGAGGCTCCCCCACGGCGGCAGCGGCATATTCACCGCCGCCAGTTGAGGACGTTACGGAAGGTGGGCACAGCGCAACACCCCCTTCGGGCCCAATCTTGAATGGCCCGAACGGACTATGCGTAAGCGGCAGATCACCCGCGGGAGTGACCTGAGGACATACGTGACTATCCCGACGGAACAGGACAGTTGACACGCGTCACAACGGACACCGAATGACACACGAGGCGGATTCGGACACGGCACCGGAAAAAAATCGGAAGAACGTCAGAACGATTCGGGCTCGCTGGACGTACTTGATACAAGGGCCTACGGCTGTGACAGTTGAGAGCAGCTTAGGCCAAGGCCTGCGCGTGTGTCCGGCGAATGAGAACGTAGACAACCGTTCACGTTTTCCTCACGTCTCGATGCCGTGAGGAACTGATGTCGCGAGCAACGGATGTCACGATCCGGCACTTGTGCCTCTGCGGAGGCACCCGCTCCTTCGGGACGGTCATCACGACGGATTAGGCTGCCCTCATGCCAAACAAGCGCTCGGGTGGTGGTCTGTCCGCCACACAGCAGGCCGCCAAGTTCCTAGGTGTCAGCGTGCTCGCCGGTGCCGTCATGGCGGGGATCGCCCTGCCCGCGGTCGGCGCCCTGGGGCTGGCGGCCAAGGGGTCGGTCGAGGGGTTCGACGAGCTCCCCGCCAACCTCAAGCAGCCACCGCTGAGCCAGCGCACCACGATCCTCGACAGCAAGGGCGACTCGATCGCCACGGTGTACAGCCGCGACCGTACGGTGGTCGATCTCAAGGAGATCTCGCCGTACATGCAGCAGGCGATCATCGCGATCGAGGACGCCCGTTTCTACCAGCACGGCGCGATCGACCTGAAGGGCGTGCTCCGCGCGGTCAACCGCAACGCACAGGAGGGCGGCGTCGCCCAGGGCGCGTCCACGCTGACGCAGCAGCTGGTGAAGAACGTCGCGGTGGAGGAGGCCGGTGACGACCCGACGAAGGTCCAGCAGGCCATCCAGCAGACCCTCGGCCGGAAGATCAACGAGCTGAAGAAGGCGATCCAGCTCGAAGAGGAGCTGGGCAAGAAGAAGATCCTCGAGAACTACCTGAACATCACGTTCTTCGGCCAGCAGGCCTACGGCGTCGAGGCCGCCTCCCAGCGCTACTTCTCGAAGTCCGCCAAGGACCTGGACGTCGAGGAGGCCGCCCTCCTCGCCGGCATCGTGCAGTCGCCCAGCCGGTACGACCCGGTGAACGACCCGCAGGAAGCCACCAAGCGGCGCAACACCGTGCTGCAGCGCATGGCCGACGTCGGCGACATCTCGCAGGCGGAGGCCGACAAGGCCAAGGACAAGCCGCTCGGCCTCGACATCAGCAAGCCGAAGAACGGCTGCATCACGGCCGTCAAGGGCGCGGGCTTCTTCTGCGACTACGTGCGTGAGGTGTTCCTGAACGACCCGATCTTCGGCAAGTCCAAGGAGGCCCGGGCCAAGATCTGGAACCAGGGCGGCCTGACGATCCGGACGACGATGGACCCGAAGGCCCAGAAGTCGGTCCAGGCCTCCGTCAAGGAGCACGTCAGGCAGAAGGACGAGGTGGCCACCGCCGCCACCATCGTGGAGCCCGGCACCGGCAAGATCCTCGCCATGGGCCAGTCCAGGCCGTACGGCCTGGACACCAAGAAGAACGAGACGTCGATCAACCTCTCGGTCGACGAGTCCATGGGCGGCGGAGCGGGCTACCAGCCCGGTTCGACGTTCAAGCCGATCGTCGCCGCGGCGGCCATCGAGGACGGCATGTCCCCGGGGAAGATCTACTCCGCGCCGTACCAGATGGCCTACCCGAGCCCGATCTCCGCCTGTGACGGCGCCACCTGGCGGAACGGTACCGGCAGCACCGCCGCGAAGCTCGAGAACGAGAGCGCGTCCGAGGTCGGCCCGTATTCGATGGAGAAGGCGACCGCGCTGTCGGTCAACACCTACTTCGTGCAGATGATCGCGGACATCGGCATCTGCCCGGTGACGAAGATGGCCGGGAAGATGGGCGTCGAGCGGGCCGACGGCCGCAAGATGGACCAGGCCCCGTCGATCGCGCTCGGCACGCAGGAGATGTCCCCGCTGACCATGGCGAACGCGTACGCGACCTTCGCCGCGCGCGGTATGTACTGCACGCCGGTCGCCATCGAGTCCATCACCCAGCGGGTCGGCGACAAGTCGAAGTCACTGGAGGTGC
The DNA here is from genome assembly GCF_042802555.1 of Streptomyces sp. NPDC057474. NCBI lineage: Bacteria > Bacillati > Actinomycetota > Actinomycetes > Kitasatosporales > Streptomycetaceae > Streptomyces > Streptomyces sp. NPDC057474. Next base: position 41,754 of record NZ_JBHVDX010000069.1, read on the forward strand.
CGAAGTCGACGTGCTCGCGCGCCATGTCCGAGAAGACCGCCGACACCATCAGCACCCTGCTGGAGGGCGTGGTCGAGGACGGTACGGGTACGGAGGCCGGCCTCGGCCCCAGCCGTCCCAGCGCCGGTAAGACCGGTACGACGGACTACCGTTACGCGGCCTGGTTCGTGGGCTACACCCCGAACATGGCCGGTGCCGTCTGGGTGGGCGACCCCGCGCACGAGCGCCGCATGGTGAACATCAGGATCGGCGGCGTGCTGCACGACAAGGTCTTCGGCGGCAAGGTCCCCGGCCCGATCTGGCGCGACATGATGACCGGCGCGCTGGAGGGCAAGGACAATCCCGACTTCAACCGTGTCTACATCCCTGACGAGCGGCCGGACCGCGGCCGCGGCGACGACAATGGGAACGGCAACGGCGACGGGAACGACGACGACAACGGCAATGGTGACGACGGCGACAACGACGACGGGTTCATCGGCGGCACCGACGGCGGCACCACCTTCCCGACCCCGGAGTTCTCCATCCCGGAGAACTGGATCCAAGGCCAGACGAACGGCGGGAACAACGGGAACGGCAACGGTGGCGGATTCGGCTGACAGCCACTGAGTGCCCGATCAGATGATCTCTGATCGGATGAGTCTCTGATCCGCATGGATACGGCGGTGGGGGCGCCCCTC
>NZ_JBHVDX010000070.1:0-42429 GCF_042802555.1 Streptomyces sp. NPDC057474
CTCGTGGGCTATGGCGGGGATGCCTAAACGGTTCGCGGTCATGATGCGGCGCTGGGCGCGGGCCAGTGCCCGCGCGCCCAGCGCCGGGTCCACGGGTGCCGTGCCGAAGACGCGGGTGAGCTGGCCGAGGCCCCGGGTGATCAGCTCGTCGAAGTCGAAGGACTCCGTCATGCCCTGCTCGTCGGGGGCGATGTCCTCGCCGTTCGAGTCGCTTTTCACCCACACGCCGTACAGCTGGGCGGTCTTCTCCTCCAGGGTCATCCGGGAGAGAAGGTCGTCGACCCGGGCCGCTGCGGGCAGGGCGGGGTCACGCCAAGGGGCCGTGGTCATGAAACTCCTGTCATGGGTTGGTGAGTTTCAGTGGCAGCGATGCGAGAAGGGCTCACTTCCCGCCCACCCCCATCAACCCGCCCACCAGCGTCCGCCGCGCCACCAGATACACGGCGAAGATCGGGATGCCGGAGAGGACGACCGAGGCGAGCAGGGCGGGGATGTTGATGCCGAACTGGCTGACGTAGTTGAAGAGTCCGAGGGTGAGGACCCGGGGTTCGTCGGACTGGGTGAAGATCAGCGGGAAGAGGAAGCCGTTCCAGGCCTGGAGCGCCGAGAAGATGACGACCGTGCTGATGCCGCCCTTGGCCAGCGGGATCGTCAGCTGGAAGAGCATCCGCAGGGGCGAGGCGCCGTCCAGGGCCATCGCCTCGTACAGGTCCTCGGAGACGTCTCGCAGGGAGCCGACCAGGACCAGGACCGAGACCGGCATCGCGAAGGCCGCCGTCGGGAGGATGACGGCCAGGAGGGTGTCGTAGAGGTCGAGTTTCGCGATGAGCAGATACAACGGAACGACGACCGCCTGCGCCGGGATCGCCACGCCCAGCAGGAACAGGCGGAAGGCCGCGTTCGACCAGCGGTCGCGGGTGCGGACGGCCACGTACGCCAGGGGGATGGACAGGGCCAGGACGATGCCCACGACCGACACCGCGACGATCGCCGTGTTGCTCAGCAGATGACCGAAGCCGCTGGTGAGGACGGTGTTGTAGTTGCCGAGGGTTGGGTCCGTGGGGGGCTTGAGGGGGTTGCCCGTCAGGGCCTTGTCCGCGCTCGTGAGGGACGCCGACAGCATCGCGTAGATGGGGATCAGGACGATGACCAGCCAGATGAACGCGCCGAGGCCCGCGACCGGGTTGGCGCGCCTCGTCCAGTGGCGTCGGCGGCGAGGGGCGGTCGCGTGCTCGCGCGAGGGCTCGTCGGTCTTCGTGGGGCGCGCCAACGTGTCGTGTGACATGCCGTTCCGTCACATCCCTTCGCGGGTGCTGCGCATGGCGCCGAAGCCCGTCAGCCGGACCAGGACGAGCGAGAGGCCCGTCGCGGCGATGACCAGGAAGGACGCGATGGCACTGGCGTAGCCGAAGTCGTACGTCTTGAAGCCCGCCTCGTACATCAGGTACGGCAGGATCGCGGTGTCCGTGCCGGGGCCGCCCTTGGTGAGGATCAGGACCGTCTCGAAGTACGTCAGTGAGCCGACGACCATCAGGACCGTGGACGTGGTGATGGTGTGGCGCAGCTGCGGGAGTGTGATCGAGAAGAACTGGCGGTAGCGGCCCGCGCCGTCGATGGCGGCGGCCTGGTAGAGGACATCGGGGATCTGGCGGGCCCCGCCCTGGTAGATCAGGGTGTGGAAGGGGATGAACTGCCAGCCGCCGACGAAGACGATCGCGAGGAACGCGCCGCTCTGTGAGCCCAGGGTGTCCTTCTGGATGATGCCGAAGTTCGGGTCGAGGAGGGCGTAGAAGAGGATCGCGATGGCGGTGGAGGAGAGCAGGAACGGGACGAAGAAGACCGCGGAAAGGATCGCGCGGTTGCGTTGCCTGCCCGCCGCCCAGACGCCGAGCAGCAGGGCGATGACCGTCTGGAAGGCCCAGCTGGCGACCGTCAGGACGACGGTCAGCCACAGGGACTGGGTCATCCGGGGGTCGTCGAGGAGTTTCCGCCAGTTGTCGAGGCCGACCGGCTGGGGGTCGCCGAGGCCGTCCCAGCTGGTGAAGGAGAGGTAGAGGGCCAGGGCCATCGGGACGATCGCGAAGAAGGTGAAGAAGAGGACACCGGGGAGGGCCCAGGCGGCGTGCGGGCGGCCCGCGCGCGACCCCCTCGCGGGGGCGGTCGGCCGTTTGTCGACCGTGACGGTCATTTCAGGCCCTTGCACGCCGTCACGAAGTCGCTCGGCGAGGACTGGCCCGCGAACAGCTTGCCTATCTCCGTGTGCATCTTGGTGCCGAGGCCGTCGCCGAGCGCCTGGTCCCAGGAGAGGGTGAAGGCCGGGGCCTTCTGCACCATGTCGTACTGGAACTTCGCGTACTCGGGGTTGGGCGCGGAGGAGAGGAGGTCGGCCGCGTTCGAGGTGGTCGGGACGTCGCCGTTGTCGATCAGGGCCTGTGCGTACGCCTCCGAAGCGCAGTCCTTGAGGAAGCCGACCGCCAGGTCCTTGTTCTTCGTACGGGCGTTGATGGACCAGTAGTTGGTGGGGTTGCCGACGACGTTGCGGACGTCGCCCGTGCCGCCCTCGACGGTCGGGAAGGGGGCCCAGCCCAGGTCCGCCTTGGCGAAGTCGGGGAACTTGCCGAGCTGGGTGGAGTACTCCCAGGAGCCCATCAGGTGCATGGCCGCCTTGCCGCGCGCGAAGACCGCGGGGGCGCCGCCGTTGACGTACGACACCGAGGTGAACTTGGAGCCGAAGGCGCCGTCGTCGATGAGCTCCTTGACGAGTTCGGCGGCCTTGAGGACGGCCGGGTCGCCCCAGCCCTCGGCGTCGCCGTCCTGGATGCGCTTGAAGACCTCGGGGCCGCCGATACGGTCGACCAGGTACTCCAGCCACATCAGCTCGGGCCAGACGTCGGAGCCGCCGAGGGCGAAGGGGGTGATCCTCGCCTTCTTCAGCTTGGTGTTGTTGTCGAGCAACTGGTCCCAGGTGGTGGGCGGTTGGAGCTTGTGCTCGGCGAAGACGGCCTTGTTGTAGAAGAGGATCACCGGCTGCATGCCGCGCATCGGGATGCCGTAATGGCGGCCCTTGAGGTCGCCGGCGGCGAGGACCGAGGGCAGGAAGCCGTCCTTGAGGACCGGGTCGCCCTCGATGATGTCGGTGAGGTCGACGAGCTTGCCCGCCTCCTCGTACGGCTTGATGGAGCCGCCGCCCCAGTTGAAGAAGACGTCCGGGGCGCTGGGCGAGCCCATGGCCGTGCGGAGCTTGGGGGAGTAGTCGGAGCCGGGGACCTTCTGCAGCTTGATGGTGCCGCCGGCCTTCTTCGCGGCGGCCGACTTGTTGAACCGGTCGACGCCCGCCTGCTGGACCTTCACCGCGTCGTCGCCGTACACGAACGCGGTGACCGTCTTGCCGTCCCCGCCGCCTGCTCCGCCGCCGGAGCCGCAGGCGGTGAGGCCGGTGCCGAGCCCAGCGGTGAGCAACGAGGCGGAACCGGCGCCGAGGAACCAGCGCCTGCTGAACGGCCGGCCGCCCGCGCTGTCGCCGGTGACCTGACCTCTACTCGACTCCATGACAGCACCCTTCACGAATGTTCGGACGTGCGAATGTTTCGGATGGCACTTCGAATGTTCCGGGAACGTATGGCCGTCGAAAGGGTTCGTCAAGAGGTCACGCAGGGATACGATCCCGCTCATGAAGCCTGCGAAGCCCGAGGAAACCCAGACAAGAGCGCGTGCGTCGCATTCCACGCAGACCGCGACGCTCGCGGAGATCGCCCGCCAGGCCGGCGTTTCGGCTCCGACTGTTTCGAAGGTGCTCAACGGGCGCGCGGACGTTGCGCCCGCGACCCGTACCCGCGTCGAGGAGCTGCTGCGCGAGTACGGCTACCGCCGCCGGCGCGCCGAGGCGACCAGGTCCCCCCTCATCGACCTGGTCTTCCACGAGCTGGAGAGCGCCTGGGCGATGGAGGTCATCCGGGGCGTCGAGAACATCGCGCGGCAGGAGGGCCTGAGCGTCGTCCTCTCCGAGAGCGCGGGCCGGCTCACCCCCGGCCGCACCTGGGCGGACCAGGTCGCCGCCCGCCGCCCGCACGGTGTCGTCCTTGTCCTGTCCGGGCTCGACGAGTCCCAGCGCGCGCTGCTGACCAGCAGGTCCATCCCGTTCGTCGTGATGGACCCGGCGGGCGACCCCGGCGACGACGTGCCCTCGATCGGCGCCACCAACTGGCAGGGCGGCCTCGCCGCCACCCGCCATCTGATCGAACTCGGCCACCGGCGCATCGGCGCGATCAGCGGACCCTCACGGATGATGTGCAGCCGCGCCCGGGTCGACGGCTACCGGGCCGCTCTGGAGACCGCCGGGCTGCCGGTCGCGGCTGATCTGCTCAAGGCCGGGGACTTCCACCACGAGACCGGCTACCGGCTGGGCCTGGAACTGCTGCGCCGCCCCGACCGCCCGACCGCCGTCTTCGCCGGCAACGACCTTCAGGCGCTGGGCCTGTACGAGGCCGCCCGCGAACTGGGCCTCCGTATCCCGGAGGACCTGAGCGTGGTCGGCTTCGACGACCTGCCGGTGGCCCGCTGGGTGGGGCCGCCGCTGACGACCGTACGGCAGCCGCTGATGGAGATGGCCGAGGCGGCGGCCCGGCTGGTGCTCGACCTCGGCCGCCAGGAGGGCTCCTCGGCGGCGACCCGGGTGGAACTGGCGACGAGCCTGGTGGTGCGGAGCAGTACGGGGGTGCCAGTGCCTCCGGCGGTGTAGCCGGGGAGGCGCGTTGCTGTATGGACGCGTGTTCCGGACGTATCGACGAGTGTCGCGAGCGTATTGACGAGTGTTCGGAGCGCCTCCACACTGCACCGAAGCCAATCGGTTGCACGACCGAAACTTTCGGAGGCACCCGCAATGAGATCTCTGGGAACAGGCTTATCGCTCACGTCCTTGCTGACCGGCGCTGCCACCCTCGCCGCCCTGCTCGTCGCGGCCCCCGCCGCCCACGCGGCCGACCCGCCCCTGCGCGACCTCGCCGCCGCCAAGGGCAAGGCGATCGGCACCGCGGTGACCGGCTCCAAGCTCACCGGCACCTACGGCGAGATCGCGGGCCGGGAGTTCAACTGGCTCACCCCCGGCAACGCCATGAAGTGGGGCTCCGTCGAGCCCACGCGCGGCACCTTCAACTGGACCGAGGCCGACCAGATCGTCGACTTCGCCGAGGCCCACGACCAGGACGTACGCGGCCACACCCTCGTCTGGCACAGCCAGAACCCGAACTGGCTGACGAACGGCACGTGGACGCCGACGCAGCTCAGCCAGCTGATGAACGACCACATCGCGCTCGAAGTCGGCCGCTACAAGGGCCGGTTGGCCGCCTGGGACGTGGTGAACGAGCCGTTCAACGAGGACGGCACCTACCGCCAGACCCTCTGGTACAACGGCCTCGGCGCCGACTACATCGCCCAGGCCCTCACCGCCGCCCGCGCCGCCGACCCGGCCGCCGAGCTCTACATCAACGACTACAACGTCGAGGGCGTCAACGCGAAGAGCACCGCCCTCTACAACCTGGTCAGGGACCTGAAGGCGCGCGGCGTCCCGATCGACGGGGTCGGACTCCAGGCCCACCTGATCCTCGGCCAGGTCCCCTCCACGCTCCAGCAGAACATCCAGCGCTTCGCCGACCTGGGCGTGGACGTCGCCATCACGGAACTCGACATCCGTATGCAACTCCCGGCCACCGAGGCCAAGTTGGCGCAGCAGCGCACCGAGTACGACGCCGTGGTGAAGGCCTGTGTGGCCGTGACCCGCTGCACCGGCGTCACGGTCTGGGGCTTCACCGACTCCGACTCCTGGATCCCGGACACCTTCCCGGGCCAGGGCGCGGCGACCCCGTACGACGAGAACTACACACCGAAACCCGCGTACTACGGCATCGTGACGGCGCTCGGCGGCGCGGTGACCGAGCCGCCGGTCCCGGCGGGCTGCTCGGCGGCGTACAGCGTCGCAAACCAGTGGAACACCGGCTTCACCGGCAACGTGACCATCAGCTGTGCCGCCGGGTCCTCGCTCTCCTCCTGGCGGGTCGACTGGACTTTCGGGGCCGGGCAGCAGGTCGGCCAGGCCTGGAACGCAACGTGCACCCAGACCGGCGCGAACGTCAACTGCGCCAACTCCTCCTGGAACGGCAGGGTGCCGAGCGGCGGTTCGGTGAGCTTCGGCTTCAACGGCACCTGGAGCGGGAGCAATCCGGTACCGACCGTGACGCTGGGCTGAGAGCGGCTGAGAGCGGCTGAGAAGTCTGAGAATTTCCGAAGGAAAGGCGGCAGGAGGTTCTGTCCGTAACAATTCGGACGTAAGTTCCTGTGCGTGAATGGTGGAGAAAGCGCGTGCGAGGACGACAACGGGGGCGCGGGCAGACGGCGGCGTTGGCTGAAGATCGCCGGTGTCACGCTCGCCGGCGTCCTCGTAGTCGGTGCGGGCGGGGCGGGTTGGGCGTTCTGGCGGCTGAACGACAACATCAAGAGCGTCGACATCAACAGCGCCCTCGGTGACAACCGCCCCGCGAAACTCCGGTCTTCTTCGGAGCCGTCCGCGTCGGGCTCCGCCTCGCCGCTGCCGAGCGGCGCGCTGAACATCCTCGTCCTCGGCTCCGACTCCCGCAGCGGCAAGGAGAACGCCGAACTCGGCGGCGGCGGCGAGGATTCGGGCGCCCGCTCGGACACGGCGATGGTCGTCCACATCGACGAGGGCCGCACCGGGGCGACGGTCGTCAGCATCCCCCGCGACACCCTGGTCACCCGGCCGTCCTGCCCGCTGGAGTCGGGCGGTTCGACGGCGGTGGCGTACAGCGTGATGTTCAACAGCGCGTACGCGGTCGGTGGCCCGATCTGTGCGGTCAAGACCGTCGAGTCGATGACGAACGTCCGCATGGACCACTACATCGAGATCGACTTCTCCGGCTTCGCGAAGCTGGTCGACGCGCTCGGCGGCGTCACGGTCACGACGGACGAGGACATAGACGACGAGGACAGCCACCTGACGTTGGAGGCCGGCACTCATCACCTGGACGGCGAGAAGGCCCTTGCCCTGGCCCGCACCCGCCACGGCATCGGCGACGGCAGCGACCTCGGCCGCATCGGCCTCCAGCAGAAGCTGGTGAAGGCCCTGCTGGACCAGATCTCCTCGACCAACCTCCTCACCGACCCCACCCGGCTCTACGAGGTCGCCGACGCGATCACCGGCAGCCTGACGACGGACACCGGCCTCGATTCCCTGACCGAACTGATGAGGCTGGGCGAGAGCCTGAAGGGCCTGTCGTCGGACGACACGACAACCGTGATGATGCCGGTCGTCACCGCCCCCTACGACAGCAACCGGGTGGTGGCGGACGAGCCGGAGGCGAGCGAGTTGTGGGAGTCGCTGAAGTAGCGGCGAAAAACACTTCAAGAAATCCGGCGGCCGTGTCGATCCGAGATGCAGCCGTTCGACGCATGGGTGAGAGTCGGGGAGAAGCCCTGGCCGCCGATGCATTGGGAGTCACCATGCCGCGCTACCTCTCGATGATCCGGATTGACGAGACGACAGCGCCCGCCGAGGGCCCCAGCCCCGAGCTGATGCAGCGGATGGGGGATCTGTTGGAGGAGATCACCAAGGCGGGGGTCATGCTCGACACCGCCGGGCTGATGCCGACCGCGCAGGGGAAGAGGGTGCGGTGGGAGGGCGGGAAGCTGTCGGTCACCGACGGCCCGTTCACCGAGACCAAGGAGGTCGTCGGCGGCTACGCGCTGATGCAGTGCAAGGACATGGCCGAGGCGGTCGAGTGGGCCAAGCGGTTCCTGAAGGTGCACGAGGACTACTGGACGGTCACCTGCGAGGTGCGGGAGATCCAGGAGGGCTGAGCCCCGCCGAACCCGCCCTCCGCGACTACCACTTGCTGCCGAGCGTGCGGGGGGATCTGCTGCGGCGGCTGGGCCGTACGGAGGAGGCGCGCGCCGAGTTCGTACGGGCGGCCGGGCTGGCGCGGAACGAGCGGGAGCGGGCGTTGCTGCTGGCGCGGGCGGAGGAGGAGTGAGGAGAGCGGGGGCAGGCGGCGCTAGGCCGGGTGGCCGATCAGCATCGTCGGCGCTCCCGCGACCCGGGTCAGGAAGACCGTCGCCGAGTTGCGCCCCTGCGGTTTGACCTTCTTCCGTAGTTCCTCCGGCTCGACGGCCGACCCCCGCTTCTTCACGGTCAGGATGCCGACCTCGCGTTCCCGCAGCAGGGCTTTCAACTTCTTGACGCTGAAGTGGAGTTGGTCGGTGATCTCGTAGGCGGTGGCGTACGGGGTGACGTGGTGTTCGTCGGCGGTGATGTAGGCGATCGTGGGGTCGATCAGCCCGCCCTCCAGGTCTTCGGCGACCTGGGCGACCAGGTGGGCGCGGATGACGGCGCCGTCGGGCTCGTACAGGTACCGGCCGACCGGGCGGACCGGGGGGTCGGGCAGCATGGTGTCGGGGGAGGCCCGGATGTCGGCCTCCGCGGGCAGCAGCATCGCCCGCCGCGACCCAGGCGTTCCGTTCTCCCGGAACCACAGCACGGCCTCCTTCACATCCCCGCCGTCCGAGATCCACTCGGCCTCGGCCGTCGGCGGAATCGCCTCGTGCGGGATGCCGGGCGCGATCTTCAGCACGCCGAGCGGAGCCTTGAGCGCGGCCGACACGGCCCAGGACAGGGGCGGGGAGTAGGCCTCCGGGTCGAAGATCCGGCCGCGCCCGGAGGAACGCCGGGCCGGGTCGACGAACACGGCGTCGTACCCGGCCGTGTCCACCTCCGTCACATCCGCCTCGCGCACCTCGATCAGATCGGCGAGGCCGAGCGCGTCGGCGTTGGCGCGGGCCACCGCCACCGTCAGCGGGTCGTGGTCGACGGCCAGCACGCGGATCCCGGTGCGCGCGATCGCGATCGCGTCCCCGCCGATCCCGCAGCACAGGTCGGCGACCGACCGCACGCCCATCGCATGGAAGCACTCGGCCCGGTACGTCGCCACGGTCGTCCGGGTCGACTGTTCGACCCCGTTCGGCGTGAAGAACATCCGCTCCGCGTCCGCCGCCCCGAACTTCGCCGCCGCCCGCTGCCGCAGCCGCGCCTGTGCCATGGCCGCCGATACGAGTGCCGCCGGGTGGTCACGGCGCAGCCGGGTCGCCACGGCCAACTCCCGCGCCGGTTCGGTATCGCGCACCTCGTCGAGGAGGGCGCGGCCCTCGGGGGTGAGGAGGGGGGCGAGGAAGGTGGCGGGGTCCAGGGCGTTCACCGGGCCATTGTCGGTCAGGGGGAGGGGGCGTGGGGCGCGGAGGGGTGGTGCGGGGTGGTGCGGGGGGTGGGGAGGGGGGTGAGGGAGCACGCCGGTGGTGTGGGCCAGTCGGTGGATGGTCCGGGGCCGGTGGCGGTGTCGGGGTGGTGGGGAGGGGCTGTCCTGCGAGGATGCGGCGCCATGCGACTTGTACGACAAAATGATGGAAAGAGTGCGAAGCGGGCGAGTTTCTGGTGGGGGAGCGGTGGTGTCCGGGGCGGCGGCACCGTGCTCGCCGCCGCGGTCATCGTGTCCGGCTGTGCTGGGGGTGGTGCCGAGGAGACATCGGAGAGTGGCTCCTCCGAGCGGCGCGGGACCGCGGGGGCGGCGCACGGCCAGGAGCGTGGGCGGCGGCCCCTCGACGTGCCCGGCGCACGAGCCCTCGACACGTACGCCGGCAAGTTGCGCCGGGCGCACGCCGCGCGGGTCGCCGCCGCGAAGCGCTGGGGGCTGGCCGAGGTGCCGCTGATCGCGCCCGCGCCCCCGACGAAGAAGCCGGCGCTCAGGACCCGTAAGGGATTCGAGGTCGACGGGCACGTGGAGGACGGACTTCCACCGGTCTTCACCACGGTCCCGACCCGCCACAAGGTCGTCTTCCTCACCATCGACGACGGTGCCGAGAAGGACCCCGCGCTCCTGCGGATGATGAGCGAGCTGAGGATCCCGTACACCGCCTTCCTCAGCGACTACCTGGTCAAGGAGGACTACGGCTACTTCGAGCGGATGCGGGACCGCGGCGTCGTCCTCAACAACCACACCCTCAGCCACCGGCACATGCCCGCCCTCTCCTACGCCGCCCAGAAGCGTGAGATCTGCGGCATACAGGACGTGATCGAGAAGCGGTACGGCAAACGGCCCACCCTCTTCCGGCCGCCCTACGGCAACTACGACCGGGACACCCTCCACGCCGCCAAGGCCTGCGGCGTCAAGGCCGTCCCCCTCTGGAACGAGGAGGTCTTCGTCGACCGCTGGGACTACCGCGAATGGGACCGCGAACTCCGCCCCGGCGACATCGTCCTCAGCCACTTCCGGGGCGAGTCCGACTGGAAGGGCACCATGCCCGACATGATCCGCCGCTTCCTGAACCTGGTCACCGCCGAGGGGTACGCGGTGGCGAGGCTGGAGGACTACCTGTGAGGGGCGGCGGGGGGCATCGGGTGAGGGGAGGGCGTCAGGCACGGGGAGGGGGTGCGGCGCGAAGAGGGGGTGCGGCGCCGGGGGAAGGTCTGGCGCGAGGAAGGCGGGTGGCGCGGGGAGAACGCTGGGTGGGCCGAGGGTGTGGGAACCGGGAAGAGCCTGTGGTGCGCCGTGGGGCGCGCGTTGTGACAGCTCGTACGCCGGTCGCCCGCGCCTTGGCCGCTCTCTCCGCTCTCACGGCCCTCGCCGTACTGCTCCTTGCCGGGTGCGCAGGCGATCCCGGCGGCCGCGCCGACCGAGCGGAGGGGCCCGGGGTCGAAGCGATGGCGAAGGGCCGACTGCCGGCGCGAGGGCCAAGGCCGCCATCGGCTCCGGCGCAGTACAGAGGTCCGAGCTCAGCCGTCCCCCACCCCGGCGCGGGCGGCGCATCGAACCCCGGCTCCTCCACTCCGTGTTCCGGCGCGGGCGGCGCATCGAATCTCGGCTCCTCCGCCCCACGCCCCGGCGCAACTGCTCCCGGCTCCGCGGTTCCCCGCCACCCGCACTCGCCCCCGTACCGCCGCTGGGGCCTCGCCACCCCCCTCGCTCCCGCACCCAGGACTCCCGACCTGCCTTCCGTACCCCGCGCGGCCCGCCCGGGTCTGCCGCCCGTCGTCGACCGCGTCCCGACCCGGGACAAGGTGGTCTTCCTGACGTACGACGACGGGGCCGAGAAGGACCCGAGGTTCGTCGACATGGTGCGGGAGCTGCGGCTGCCGGTGAGCATGTTCCTGACGGACAGTGTCGTGGGGCCGGGGTACGGCCACTTCGCGCGGTTGCGGGCGGTCGGCGCGACCGTGCAGAACCACACGCTCGACCACACCGCCCTGCGCGGCCTGCCGTACGCCGGACAGCGCGCCGAGATCTGCGGCCAGCAGAACAAGCTGAAACAGCGCTTCGGCGTCCGGCCGGCCCTCTTCCGCCCGCCTTACGGCGTCTACGACACCACCACGCTCCGCGCCGCCGCCGACTGCGGCATCGCGGCCGTCGTCCTGTGGCGCGCGTCCATGCAGATCAACGACCTCCGCTACGCCGTCGGCGACCACCTCCGCCCCGGCGACATCGTCCTGGCCCAATTCCGGGGCCCGGACCAGCTGAAGGGCGCCACGCTCACGGAGATGACGACGCGGCTGCTGCGCCGGATCCAGCAGCAGGGCCTGACGGTCGGCCGCCTGGAGGACTACCTCTGACGCTCGCCCCGGACGCGTCCGGCGCCTCGCCGCACCCCACGCGACGCGCCGCCGCGACCCACTCGATTAGCAGTCCGCTTGACCGAGTGCTAATCGCGGTCATAGTCTCAGGTCTGGCACTCCCCCCTGGAGAGTGCCAACTAGCGACGGGCAGGTCCGGCACCCGCGACGACGGATCCACCTGGTCGCCACCTCAGACAGTTAACCCCGTGAGATCTCCGAAGGGGGAGGTCGGATCGTGACGACCACCAGCTCCAAGGTTGCCATCAAGCCGCTCGAGGACCGCATCGTGGTCCAGCCGCTCGACGCCGAGCAGACCACGGCCTCTGGCCTGGTCATCCCGGACACCGCCAAGGAGAAGCCCCAGGAGGGCGTCGTCCTGGCCGTGGGCCCGGGCCGCTTCGAGAACGGCGAGCGCCTGCCGCTCGACGTCAAGACCGGCGACATCGTGCTGTACAGCAAGTACGGCGGCACCGAAGTGAAGTACAACGGCGAGGAGTACCTCGTCCTCTCGGCTCGCGACGTCCTCGCGATCATCGAGAAGTAAGGGGGTCTGGGGGGTCACCCCCAGAAATCCTGCACCCGCTTCCACCGAAGCACATTGCTTTTGAGCTGCGCCCCGGGCCCCCGCGACCTTATGAAGCCGGGCGTTCGGGGCGCAGTTCGTTTCACCCACGTTTTCCGAGAGGGCTGAACCGCTCCCATGGCGAAGATCCTGAAGTTCGACGAGGACGCCCGTCGCGCCCTCGAGCGCGGCGTCAACAAGCTTGCCGACACGGTCAAGGTGACGATCGGCCCCAAGGGCCGCAACGTCGTCATCGACAAGAAGTTCGGCGCCCCCACCATCACCAACGACGGCGTGACCATCGCCCGTGAGGTCGAGGTCGACGACCCGTACGAGAACCTCGGCGTCCAGCTGGTGAAGGAGGTGGCGACCAAGACCAACGACGTAGCGGGTGACGGTACGACCACCGCCACCGTGCTGGCCCAGGCGCTCGTCCGCGAGGGCCTGCGGAACGTCGCCGCGGGTGCCTCCCCGGCCGCCCTGAAGAAGGGCATCGACGCCGCGGTCAAGGCCGTGTCCGAGGAGCTCCTCGCGACCGCCCGCCCGATCGACGAGAAGTCCGACATCGCCGCCGTCGCCGGTCTGTCCGCCCAGGACACGCAGGTCGGCGAGCTCATCGCCGAGGCGATGGACAAGGTCGGCAAGGACGGTGTCATCACCGTCGAGGAGTCCAACACCTTCGGTCTGGAGCTGGACTTCACCGAGGGCATGGCCTTCGACAAGGGCTACCTGTCGCCGTACTTCGTGACGGACCAGGAGCGTATGGAGGCCGTCCTCGACGACCCGTACATCCTGATCCACCAGGGCAAGATCGGCGCCATCGCCGACCTGCTGCCCCTGCTGGAGAAGGTCATCCAGTCCAACGCCTCGCGGCCGCTGCTGATCATCGCCGAGGACGTCGAGGGCGAGGCCCTGTCGACCCTGGTCGTGAACAAGATCCGCGGCACCTTCAACGCGGTCGCCGTCAAGGCCCCCGGCTTCGGCGACCGTCGCAAGGCGATGCTGCAGGACATGGCGACGCTGACCGGCGCCGAGGTCATCTCCGAGGAGGTCGGCCTCAAGCTCGACCAGGTCGGCCTGGACGTGCTCGGTTCCGCCCGCCGCGTCACCGTCACCAAGGACGACACCACGCTCGTCGACGGCGCCGGTGACTCCGGGGCCGTCCAGGGCCGCGTCGCCCAGATCAAGGCCGAGATCGAGAACACGGACTCCGACTGGGACCGCGAGAAGCTCCAGGAGCGCCTCGCGAAGCTGGCCGGCGGCGTGTGCGTGATCAAGGTCGGCGCCGCCACCGAGGTGGAGCTGAAGGAGAAGAAGCACCGTCTGGAGGACGCCATCTCCGCGACCCGCGCCGCGGTCGAGGAGGGCATCGTCTCCGGTGGTGGCTCCGCGCTCGTCCACGCCGTGAAGGTCCTCGAGGGCAACCTCGGCAAGACCGGCGACGAGGCCACGGGTGTCGCGGTCGTCCGCAAGGCCGCCGTCGAGCCGCTGCGCTGGATCGCGGAGAACGCCGGCCTGGAGGGCTACGTCATCACCTCCAAGGTCGCCGAGCTGGACAAGGGCCAGGGCTTCAACGCCGCCACCGGCGAGTACGGCGACCTGGTCAAGCAGGGCGTCATCGACCCGGTCAAGGTCACCCGCTCCGCCCTGGAGAACGCCGCCTCCATCGCCTCCCTCCTCCTCACGACCGAGACCCTGGTCGTCGAGAAGAAGGAAGAGGAGCCGGCCGACGCGGGCCACGGCGGCCACGGCCACTCCCACTGACGTACGCACGTCGGTAAGCCACAGGTGAGGCCCGGAACCCCCGCACGAGGGAGGGGTGCCGGGCCTTCCCGCGTCGCCGCCCGTCGTCTCCGGACGCTCCGGGCGCCGCCTACTTCTCCAGATCGTCGAGCGCGCCCAACTGGCCCATCAGCCCGAGCCGGTCGTACTCCCACCACCCCTCGGTGATCTTCCCGTCGGAAGCGCACCGGTGAATGATCGTCCCCGTCATCCGGACCGTCCTCCCGCTGGCCGGAATCCCGACGAAGTCCCCCTTGTGGGTCGCGTTCCAGGTCCACCGCGTGCACACGCGGTCACCCTGGGCGATCTGATCCTCCACGGTGAACTCGAAGTCGAACCCGCTCCGCCACTCCTCGACGGTCCGCCTGAACGCGTCCATCCCGATGGCGTCCGGCTCCTCGGAGGGAACGTGGTCGTGGTAGTCCTCCACGAGCAGGTCGTTGAGCGGCGGCAGTTCGCCCTTCGTGGCGATGGTCGCGAGGAACCGCCGCGCCGTCCCGGCGTACAGCTGCTCGTCCCGCACCACATCCAGATCCGTGAACGTGGGCGTCTCGTCGCACAGCGCCACCATCTCGCGGAAGATCCGGTCCGTCTCCGGCAGCCCGGAATTCCGCATCGCCTCCTCGTACGACGGAAACTCCACGATCTCCACGAAGTGCGACCCGTCCGACCGGTCCTTCCCGATCACGCTGTGCGTCGCCGTCCGCTTGCCCTTGGTCTGTTCGACCCATGTGTCCATCAGCCGGTTCATCTCATCGAACCGACTCGTCCTGCAGTCGATGAGCTGCACGAATGTCATGACGCGCCACCTCCCGGCCCCCCTGGGTCCGGTTGAACAGCTCCATTGTCCCCCGGCGCCGTCGCCCTCTCACCCTCAGGCGCCGTTCTGACCACGGCTACTGCGGCCCGTACTTCCGCCCCGTCTTCGAGCTGATCCCGCCCAGCAGACCTCGCGGCACCACCTTCACCACACTCATCAGGGCCTTGTAGCGCGGGTCGGGGATGGAGACGGCCTTGCCGCGGGAGAGGTCGGCGAGGGCGGCGGTGACGAGCTTGTCGGCGTCGAGCCACATCCAGGACGGGATGCTGTCGGTGCCCATGCCGGCCCGGTCGTGGAACTCCGTACGGACGAAGCCGGGGCAGAGGGCCATGAGGCGGACGCCGGTGCCGGCCAGGTCGCGCGCGGCACCCTGGGTGAACTGCACGACCCAGGCCTTCGACGCCCCGTACGTGCCCCGCGGCACGAAGGCCGCGACCGACGCCACGTTCACCACACCGCCGCGACCGCGCTCGCGCATGGCCTCGGTGGCCGCCGAGGTGAGGCGGAGGACCGCCTCGCAGTGGACCTTGAGCATCTTCAGCTCGTCGGCCATCGAGACGTCGAGATAGCGGCCCTTGTTGCCGAAGCCGGCGTTGTTGATCAGCAGGTCGACCGGGTTCTTGCGGTCGGCCAGCCGCCGCACCACCGCCTCGATGCCGTCGTCCGTCGCGAGGTCCGCCGTCAGCACCTCCGCCTCGATGCCGTGCCGGTCGTGCAACTCGGTCGCCTGCTCCCGCAGCCGCTTGGTGTCACGCGCCACCAGCACCAGGTTGTGCCCGTCCGCCGCCAGCCGCCGCGCGAAGGCGGCGCCGATCCCCGCGGTCGATCCCGTAATCAGAGCCGTTGTCATGGCGCAAGCGTAGTGACCGGGACTGTGCGGGTCCGTTTGCTCCACCGCACGTTCACCAGCGGCTTCGCCGGCACCTCGGTGAAGACCTGCACCGGCGTGGCACCTTCACGGGCACCTCACCACGGACCGGCCCGTCACTCCCGCGTCGCCGCGTACTTCCGCGCGATCTCCAGCACCTCCGGATGCAGCGCCTCGCTCGCCGCCAACAGCCGCGGCAGCAACCCGTGTTCGTTCATCGTGGCGCGGAAGGTGAGGGCGACGGTGATGTCGTGGTCGGGGCGGTGGACGATCTCGATCGGGTCGCCCGCGCGGATCTCGCCGGGCTGGATCACGCGCAGGTAGGCGCCGGGCGCGCCCTGGCGTGTGAAGCGCTTGACCCAGCCCCGCTCGCCCAGGTGCCGCTGGAAGTTGAGACAGGGGACGCGGCCGGTGGTGATCTCCAGGATCACCTCGGGGCCGATCCGCCAGCGTTCGCCGATGAGGGCGCCGGAGACGTCGAGGCCCACGGTGGTGAGGTTCTCGCCGAAGATTCCGCTGGGCAGGGTGCGGCCCAGTTCGCGCTCCCAGCCGTCCAGGTCCTCACGGGCGAACGCGTAGACCGCCTGGTCGTCGCCGCCGTGGTGCTTCGTGTTGCACACCGCGTCCCCGGCCACCCCGCCGGCGCCGACCCCTTTGGGCCCGGGCGCCGCCACCCGCACCGGCCCGTCCACCGGCCGCTTGTCGATGCCGGAGACCCTCTTCGACTCCTCCGGGACGTCGACGGCCTTGGGACGACCCACATTCAGCGACAGAAGCTTCATACGGGCACGGTAGGCGGACCAGGGTCAAAGCGTCCACGCGATATTCGGCACGGTGTCCAAGCTCCGCTTATGCTCAACTCCGTGATCGAGGCCCGCCATCTCCGCGTCCTGCGCGCCGTCGCCGCCACCGGCTCCTTCTCGGCGGCCGGACGCGAACTCGGCTGCACCCAGCCCGCCGTCAGCCAGCAGATGAAGGCTCTCGAATCCTCCGTCGGCACACCGCTGCTGGTCCGCACCGGCCGCGAGATGAGGCTGACACAGGCGGGCGAGGCGCTGGTACGGCACGCGTCCGGCATCCTCGCCGGGCTCACCGCGGCCGAGGAGGAGGTGGCCGCCATCGCCGGTCTGCGCGCCGGACGGGTCCGCCTGGTCTCCTTCCCCAGCGGCAGCTCCACCCTCGTCCCCACCGCCCTGGCCGCCCTGCGCGCCGCTCACCCCGGCACCCGGGTCTCCCTGGAGGAGGCCGAACCGCCACGCTCGGTCGAGATGCTCCGCGAGGGCGACTGCGACATCGCGCTCGCCTTCCGCTACGAGGGCGCGGCGGGCGCGGAGGAGGGGGAATGGGACGACCTGGTCGTACGCCCCCTGCTCACGGACCGGCTCGTCGGACTCGTGCCCGAGGGGCACCGACTGGCTCGTACGCGGTCCATCGGCATCGGGGAACTCGCCGGGGACCCCTGGATCGCCGGCTGCCCGCGCTGCCGGGGGCAGCTGGTGCGGGTCTGTGAGAGCGCGGGCTTCACGCCACGCATCGACTTCGCGACCGACGACTACCCGGCGGTGGTCGGTCTGGTGGGCGCGGGCCTCGGGGTCGCCGTCCTGCCGGAGCTGGCCATCGAGTCCGTACGCGCCAAGGGAGTGCGGATGGTCACCGTCGAGCCGGTGGTGCGCCGGGAGATCGTGGCGCTCACCTTGCCGGATTTGGCTCAGGTGCCCACGGTCGCGGCGACGCTGGACCGGCTGGCGGGAGCGGCCGCGCGGTAACGCCGCAACGGTGCCGGTAGAGCCGCACGGTCCGGGGCCGGGATCTTGCAGAAACGTTCCTTCAGGTGTTCGAACCGGCGTCGCCCCCCGGCGGGGACGCGGACGCCGTCACGAGTCGGTGGCGTGCCCTGCCCATGAGCTCCTCGCGCTCGTCCTCGGTCAGCCCGCCCCACACGCCGTACGGCTCGCGCACCGCGAGGGCGTGGGCCGCGCACTGCGCGCGGACCGGGCATCTCATGCAGACCTCTTTGGCCGAGTTCTCACGAGCGCTCCGTGCCGCACCGCGTTCTCCTTCGGGGTGGAAGAAGAGTGAGCTGTCGACCCCGCGGCAGGCCGCGAGGAGCTGCCAGTCCCACAGATCAGCGTTCGGTCCGGGAAGGCGGGAGAAATCTGCCATTTCGTGTCCCCTTGTTGCCGTTCTGGGCGGAGATGTTGCCCATGACCGTACATCCACTATCTAAGGAGATGAAAATATGACTCATTGCGAATCTAGCCTCAGACGCCAATAAATGGGAAGAAAAACGTCTGAATGGGGCATAGGTTGTGGTGAAACATTGAGGGTCCGTTGTGCATGTCTGCACCGTGTGCGCGCCCTCACGTAGAGTGCCGAAGGTGCCCAGCCATCCCGTAACTCTTTCGAGTGACCGTCGTTGAGACGGGCGGAGGCGGTTGAGAGAACAAGCGCTCGGGCAGGCGTTCGTGTCCGCTCGTGAGTGTCGACCGCACAGGTGACGATTTCGTACCAGCCTGGAGGCTCAAGGTGACGCGCATCAGCTGCGGAGGGCGGCCATGACATCCGTCCTCGTCTGCGACGACTCCCCGCTTGCCCGAGAGGCGCTGCGCCGCGCGGTGGCGACCGTGCCCGGCGTCGAGCGCGTGACCACGGCGGCCAACGGCGAGGAAGTCCTCCGCCGCTGGGGGGCCGACCGCTCGGATCTGATTCTGATGGACGTACGCATGCCCGGTCTGGGCGGCGTCGAGACTGTACGGCGGCTGCTGTCCGCCGACCCCGGGGCGCGCATCATCATGCTCACCGTCGCCGAGGACCTGGACGGCGTGGCCCTCGCGGTCGCGGCCGGCGCGCGGGGCTATCTGCACAAGGACGCCTCCCGCGCGGAGCTGCGCGCCACGGTGACGCAGGCCCTCGCCGACCCGACGTGGCGGCTCGCCCCGCGCCGGCTGCGCTCCGCCGAGATGGGTGCCGCGCCGACGCTCACCGCGCGTGAGATCCAGGTCCTGGAGGGCATGAGCCACGGTCGCTCCAACGCCGAGATCGGTCGCGAGCTGTTCCTCTCCGAGGACACGGTCAAGACCCACGCCCGGCGCCTGTTCAAAAAGCTCGGCGCCTCGGACCGCGCGCACGCGGTGGCGCTCGGCTTCCGCTGGGGCCTGGTTCGCTAGTGAGCCGCGACGGGGGTTCGGGAATCCCCGCCTGCCGCGAGGCGGGCGGGGGCGCATACCGCGAGGTCAGCGGGGTCGCGCGGGTGCCCGCTGCTCGTTTCGCCGCGGATGCCGCATCCTTGAGGTGTGGAGTTCCTCGGGGAGCAGTCGAACGAGCGGGAGGGGAGGGCGCAGGAGATGAGTTCCGGCGCACCTGCTCATAACGCTTCGGTGCACAACCACGGACGTGGCGCCACGGACCGGACGGCCGCAAGGCACCATGGACCGATGCGCGACGACGAGACGACAGTGATCGGTGCGCTCGTGCATCGCGCGGTCGACGGGGACGAGCAGGCCACGCACGATCTGCTCGCCCATGTCCACCCCTTGGCGCTGCGCTACTGCCGCACCCGTCTGTCCCGGCTTCCGGGTGACGCGCGGCACTTCGTGGAGGACCTGGCGCAGGAGGTCTGCGTCGCCGTTCTCCTCGCGCTGCCGCGCTACAAAGACACCGGACGGCCGTTCGAGGCGTTCGTCTTCGCCATCGCCGGCCACAAGGTCGCCGACCTCCAGCGTGCCGCGATGCGCCACCCCGGGTCGACGGCCGTCCCCTCGGACGAGATGCCGGAGCGCCCCGACGACTCACTGGGTCCCGAGGAGCGCGCCCTGCTCAGCAGCGACGCCGAGTGGGCCAAGAAGCTCCTGGCCAACCTCCCCGAGAACCAGCGGGAGCTGCTGCTGCTGCGGATCGCGGTGGGGCTCACGGCCGAGGAGACCGGACAGATGCTGGGGATGTCACCGGGCGCGGTCCGGGTGGCCCAGCACCGGGCGCTGAGCAGACTCCGGGCGCTGGCGGAGCAGTAGCCGTACGGGCTCTCAGGTACCCCGCATGAACACGCGGGGTGCGTTTTCCGTACGAACATACGAAGCCCGGTATCACTTCGTACCGTGGAATGTGTGCCCCACGCTTCCCGTTAGCATGGACATCCGCACCGATCAAGGCCATTTGGGGAAGGTGTCATGACTGCCAACGTCGACGGAGTGCCCGACAAATTCGCGAGGCTCGGGCTGACCTACGACGACGTGCTGCTGCTGCCGGGCTCGTCGGACATGGCGCCCGACGAGATCGACACCGCCTCGTACGTCTCCAAGAACGTGCGGGTGAACATCCCGCTCCTCTCGGCCGCGATGGACAAGGTCACCGAGTCCCGGATGGCCATCGCCATGGCCCGCCAGGGCGGCGTCGGCGTGTTGCACCGCAACCTGTCCATCGAGGACCAGGCCAACCAGGTCGACCTGGTGAAGCGCTCCGAGTCCGGCATGGTCGCCGACCCGATCACCGTGCACCCGGACGCCACGCTCGGCGAGGCCGACGCGCTGTGCGCCAAGTTCCGCATCAGCGGTGTGCCCGTCACCGACGGCAACAAGAAGCTGCTCGGCATCGTCACCAATCGCGACATGGCCTTCGAGTCCGACCGCACGCGCCAGGTCCGCGAGGTCATGACGCCGATGCCGCTGGTCACCGGCAAGGTGGGCATCTCCGGCGTCGAGGCCATGGAGCTGCTGCGCAAGCACAAGATCGAGAAGCTTCCGCTGGTCGACGACTCGGGCATCCTCAAGGGCCTGATCACGGTCAAGGACTTCGTGAAGGCCGAGAAGTACCCGAACGCGGCCAAGGACGGCGAGGGCCGCCTCCTCGTCGGCGCGGCCGTCGGTGTCGCCGGTGACGCCTTCGAGCGCGCCCAGGCCCTCATCGAGGTCGGCGTCGACTTCATCGTCGTCGACACCGCCCACGGCCACTCCCGCCTGGTCGGCGACATGGTCGCCAAGATCAAGTCGAACTCCTCGGGCGTCGACGTCATCGGCGGCAACATCGCCACGCGCGACGGTGCCCAGGCCCTGATCGACGCCGGCGTGGACGGCATCAAGGTCGGCGTCGGCCCCGGCTCCATCTGTACGACCCGGGTCGTCGCCGGCATCGGCGTCCCGCAGGTCACCGCCATCTACGAGGCCTCGCTCGCCGCCAAGGAAGCCGGTATCCCGGTCATCGGCGACGGTGGCCTGCAGTACTCCGGCGACATCGCCAAAGCCCTGGTCGCGGGCGCCGACACGGTGATGCTGGGCTCGCTGCTCGCGGGCTGCGCCGAGTCGCCGGGCGAGCTGCTGTTCATCAACGGCAAGCAGTTCAAGTCCTACCGCGGCATGGGCTCGCTGGGGGCGATGCAGTCGCGCGGCGACCGCAAGTCGTTCTCCAAGGACCGCTACTTCCAGGAGGGCGTGGCCTCCGACGAGCAGCTCGTCCCCGAGGGGATCGAGGGCCAGGTGCCCTACCGCGGCCCGCTCTCCTCGGTCGTCCACCAGCTGGTCGGAGGCCTGCGCCAGTCGATGTTCTACGTCGGCGGCCGGACCGTCCCGGACCTCCAGGCCAACGGCCGCTTCGTACGGATCACCTCCGCGGGCCTCAAGGAGAGCCACCCGCACGACATCCAGATGACGGTCGAGGCGCCGAACTACAGCCGTAAGTAGGCAGCGGGCCTTGCCACGCTGCGGCCAGGGCGGCCCCGGTGCATCCGGGGCCGCCCTCGTCGTGCCCGTCGGCGATACTGGAAGACGCTGAACGCATCAGGGAAAGGCCACACACGTGACTGAGATCGAGATCGGGCGCGGCAAGCGCGGCCGCCGGGCGTACGCCTTCGACGACATCGCCGTCGTCCCCAGCCGCCGTACGCGCGACCCGAAGGAGGTCTCGATCGCCTGGCAGATCGACGCCTACCGCTTC
Organism: Streptomyces sp. NPDC057474; assembly: GCF_042802555.1. NCBI lineage: Bacteria > Bacillati > Actinomycetota > Actinomycetes > Kitasatosporales > Streptomycetaceae > Streptomyces > Streptomyces sp. NPDC057474. The sequence goes on from NZ_JBHVDX010000070.1 coordinate 21,623, forward strand.
GAGCTGCCCTTTTTGGCCGCCCCCATGGACTCGGTCGTCTCCCCGGCCACCGCGATCCGCATCGGCGAGCTGGGCGGCCTCGGTGTCCTGAACCTCGAAGGCCTGTGGACGCGGTACGAGGACCCGCAGCCGCTGCTCGACGAGGTCACCGGCCTGCCCGACGAGGCCGCGACCCGCCGGCTCCAGGAAATCTACGCGGCTCCCATCAAGGAGGAGCTGATCGGGCAGCGCATCAAGGAGGTGCGCGACTCCGGTGTGGTCACCGCCGCCGCGCTCTCCCCGCAGCGCACGGCCCAGTTCTCCAAGGCCGTCGTGGACGCGGGCGTCGACATCTTCGTCATCCGCGGTACGACCGTGTCGGCGGAGCACGTCTCCGGTTCGCACGAGCCGCTGAACCTGAAGCAGTTCATCTACGAGCTGGACGTCCCGGTGATCGTGGGCGGCTGCGCCACCTACACGGCCGCCCTGCACCTGATGCGTACCGGCGCGGCCGGCGTCCTCGTCGGCTTCGGCGGCGGCGCGGCCCACACCACGCGCAACGTGCTGGGCATCCGGGTCCCGATGGCCACGGCGGTGGCCGACGTGGCCGCGGCCCGCCGGGACTACATGGACGAGTCCGGGGGCCGGTACGCGCACGTCATCGCGGATGGCGGTGTCGGCTGGTCCGGCGACATCCCGAAGGCGATCGCCTGCGGCGCGGACGCGGTGATGATGGGCTCCCCGCTGGCCCGCGCCACGGACGCGCCCGGCAAGGGAAACCACTGGGGCATGGAGGCGGTGAACGAGGAACTGCCGCGCGGCAAGAAGGTCGACCTCGGGACTGTGGGGACGATCGAGGAGGTGCTGACCGGGCCGTCGCACACTCCTGACGGCTCCATGAACCTCTTCGGTGCGCTGCGGCGGGCGATGGCCACGACCGGGTACAGCGAGCTGAAGGAGTTCCAGCGCGTCGAGGTGACGGTGGCGGACTCGCAGCACATGCGGTGAGGTGACGCCGCGCTCGGCTTGAGCGTGGGCCGGGGCTCGGTTGCCTGAGGGCGACCGGGCCCTTTTGTGTGCCCAAGTGGGGTGGTGGGGGCGTGAGTTGTGGGGTGGGGGCGCGTGGTGGTGTCGGGGACGAATGTGGGCCGAATGGGCGTAGCCGGGCGATAACGTTCGTGTCCGGCGCCCCAGTTCGGCTGGGAGCCCCCTTCCAAGGACCTGGTCCGGACCCCGCCCTCGGGGCCCGGCCCGATTCCAACGGACCGTCTACCGGGTCAATGGGCGGTGTCGTGGAAGGGGGCGCCCATGGGACGTCACCGCAAGCCCACCCGCTGGGACCGAGTCCGTCTTCGGATGGTGAAGTGCCGGAGGAGGTGGATTTTGCGGCTTTTCGGATGGTGAGCGGCCGCCCCCAAGCCAAATAGGGGCGGACACTCCGTGAACCATCCAGGAGCCTGCCGCAGTGACCGCTGCGGTGGGCTCCACCTGTTTCCGTACGGTACCGGGGTGGGGCGGTGTCTGCCACCAGCCCCGGAGGCGGGGGCCGCGTCGTGCGCCCCCTCTCACAACCTGTGCGCCGCCCCCGTAGGCGTAGCCCCTCGCGTGTCCAGCAGGAGTTGCGCCTTCACCGACAGGCCCTGGAGGTCGTAGGTGCGGTGCTGCTGGAGGAGGATCGTCAGGTCGGCGTCGGCGGTGGCCTCGTAGAGGGAGTCGGCGCGGGGGATGGGGCGGTCGAGGACGCTCCAGGTGGGGATATGGGGGTCGTGGTAGCTGACGTGGGCGCCGAGTTCGATGAGGCGGCGGGCGATCTCGTCGGCGGGGGTGCCCTGTTGGTCGGGGACGTCGGGCTTGTAGGTGATGCCGAGGAGGAGGACGCGGGCGCCTCGGGCCGACTTGCCGTGCTCGTTGAGGAGGGTGGCGGCGCGCTGGACGACGTACTGGGGCATGCGGTTGTTGACGCGCTGGGCCAGCTCGACCATGCGGAGCGAGCGGGGGGCGTGGCCCGACAGGTCCTGGGGGAGGGCGTGGCCGCCGACGCCGGGGCCGGGGCGGAAGGCCTGGAAGCCGAAGGGTTTCGTCTCGGCGCAGCGGATGACGTCCCACAGGTCGACGCCGAGGTCGTTGCAGAGGGCGGCCATCTCGTTGACGAGGGCGATGTTGACATGGCGGTAGTTGGTCTCCAGGAGGTGGACCGTCTCCGCCTCGCGCAGACCACGCGCGCGTACCACCTTGTCGGTGAGGCGGCCGTAGAAGGCGGCCGCTGACTCCGTGCAGGCGGAGGTCAGGCCGCCGATCACCTTCGGGGTGTTGGCGGGGCCGAAGTCGCGGTTGCCCGGGTCGACGCGGGCGGGGGAGTAGGCGAGGTGGAAGTCGCGGCCCGCGCGCAGGCCGGAGCTCTCTTCGAGGAGGGGGCGGAGGAGTTCCTCCGTCGTGCCCGGGGGGACCGGGGACTCCAGGATGACCGTGGTGTGCGGGCGCAGGCGGGTGGCCAGGGTACGGGCGGCCTCCTCGACCTGGGTGAGGTCGAGCGAGCCGTCGGCGCCCGGTGAGGTGGGGGCGCAGATGACCGCCGTACGGACGCGGCCGAGTTCGGCGGGGCTGGTGGTGGGCTTGAAGCCGCGGGCGAGCATGCGGCGCAGTTCGCCGGGGGTGAGGGAGCCGGAGTCGGGGCCGGTGCGGTAACCGAGCGTGGCGATGCCGGCGGCGACGGCGGCTTGGGCCAGCGGCAGCCCCAACTGGCCGAGTCCGATGACGGCGAGATCTGCGGGCATGGCGTGGGCCGTCCTTCCCAATAACCGAAGCGGGACAGGCGCGCAAGCCCTGTGGACTGGATGAGCGAGCGCAATGTCACACTAGGAGTAAATATGACCGATATACGGGATTGGGGAATTGTTTTTCTGTGCGCGTCCTGCGGAGTTATCCACAGGCTGGGGGCTGGTGGTGGCCGAAGTCGGGCAACACGGTCAGAATTTTGGGCAGGGGGATGTGAGCCGGGTCTTGCCTGACGGGCATGGACAGGTGAGGCCGACGCGACCAACAGCGGGAGGCAGCGGTGAGGACAGCGGCACTGGGACCGGCGCAGCGCGCCGAGTCACTGGCGGGTATGGCCGAGCGCGAGCTGGATGTGCTGGTCGTGGGTGGTGGAGTGGTCGGTGCGGGCACGGCCCTGGACGCCGTGACACGCGGCCTGTCCACGGGCCTGGTCGAAGCACGTGACTGGGCGTCCGGCACCTCCAGCCGGTCCAGCAAACTGATCCACGGCGGTCTGCGTTATCTGGAGATGCTCGACTTCGCCCTCGTGCGCGAGGCATTGAAGGAGCGAGGGCTGCTGCTGGAGCGCCTGGCCCCCCATCTGGTGAAGCCCGTGCCGTTCCTTTATCCCTTGCAGCACAAGGGCTGGGAGCGGTGGTACGCGGGCTCGGGCGTCGCGTTGTACGACGGTATGTCGATGGCGCGCGGGCACGGCCGGGGGCTGCCGCTTCATCGTCATCTGACCCGCCACCACGCCCTGCGCATCGCGCCCTGTCTGAAGAAGGACGCGCTGGTCGGGGCGCTGCAGTACTACGACGCCCAGATGGACGACGCCCGCTATGTGGCGACGATGGTGCGCACGGCCGCGTCGTACGGGGCGAAGGTCGCCAACCGCGCGCGTGTGACGGGGTTTCTGCGTGAGGGCGAACGGGTGGTCGGCGCCAAGGTTCAGGACGTCGAGGGTGGCGGGGAGTACGAGATACGCGCTCGGCAGGTCGTGAACGCCACCGGGGTGTGGACCGATGACACCCAGGCGATGGTGGGTGAGCGGGGACAGTTCCACGTACGGGCGTCCAAAGGCATCCATCTGGTCGTACCGAAGGACCGGATCCACTCCACGACCGGGCTGATCCTGCGGACCGAGAAGTCCGTGCTGTTCGTGATCCCCTGGGGGCGGCACTGGATCGTGGGGACGACGGACACCGGCTGGGACCTCGACAAGGCGCATCCGGCGGCGTCCAGCGCGGACATCGACTATCTGTTGGAGCATGTGAACTCGGTGCTGGCGGTGCCGCTGACCAGGGATGACGTGCAGGGCGTCTATGCCGGGCTGCGGCCGTTGCTCGCGGGGGAGTCGGACGCCACGAGCCAGCTCTCGCGGGAGCACATCGTCGCGCATCCGGTGCCGGGGCTGGTTGTGGTGGCCGGCGGCAAGTACACGACCTATCGGGTCATGGCCAAGGACGCGGTGGACGCCGCCGTGCACGGGCTCGACCAGCGGGTCGCGGAGTGTGTCACCGAGGATGTGCCGCTGCTGGGGGCGGAGGGGTATCGGGCGTTGTGGAACGCGCGGGCGCGGATCGCGGCGAGTACCGGGCTGCATGTGGTGCGGGTGGAGCATCTGTTGAACCGGTACGGGTCGGCGGCCGAGGAGGTGCTCGATCTGATCGCGGCCGATCCGTCGATGGGGGAGCCGTTGCAGGCCGCGGACGACTATCTGCGGGCCGAGGTGGTGTACGCGGCCTCGCACGAGGGGGCGCGGCATCTCGATGATGTGCTGACGCGGCGGACGCGGATCTCTATCGAGACGTTCGACCGGGGGACGCGGAGTGCGCGGGAGGCGGCGGAGTTGATGGCTCCGGTGCTCGGGTGGGACAAGGACCAGATCGAGCGGGAGGTTCAGCACTATGAGAAGAGGGTGGAGGCCGAGCGGGAGTCGCAGCGGCAGCCGGATGACTTGACGGCGGATGCGGCTCGGTTGGGGGCGCCGGACATCGTGCCGTTGTAGCCGTCTCGCCCCCGCCGCCCCTACCCTTCCCGTTCCTGAGGGCTGCGCGCCCAGACCCCCGCTCTCGCCCTTCGGGCTCGTCCTCAAACGCCGGACGGGCTGAACGGAAGCCTGGGTCGGCATCAAGTGTGGGTCCGCCCAGGGGGATTGATGGGGGGATCGATGTCGGGCCCTGGTTGTGAAGTGTGGGTGCGGTGAGGGGCTTGGAGCTGGGGTGGCTGGTTGAGGGGGGCCCAGGGCGTGGGGCGGTTGGCGGGTGGGTGACAATGGAGCCTCTGTCAGGGCGGGTTGTATGAGGGGACGCATGTCGGAGGCGGAGCGGGCTGGGGAATCCCGTCAGGACAAGGACGCACGTCTCCTCGCCGGGCGGTACCGGCTGGGAGGGGTGCTCGGTCGCGGCGGCATGGGCACGGTGTGGCGTGCCGAGGACGAGACGTTGGGCCGTACGGTCGCCGTCAAGGAGCTGAGGTTCCCGTCGAGCATCGACGCGGACGAGAAGCGGCGGCTGATCACGCGCACGTTGCGCGAGGCCAAGGCGATCGCGCGGATCCGTAACAACGCCGCGGTGACGGTGTTCGATGTCGTGCACGAGGACGACCGGCCGTGGATCGTGATGGAACTCGTCGAGGGCAAGTCGCTCGCCGAGGTCATCCGTGAGGACGGGGTGCTCGAACCGAGGCGGGCCGCCGAGGTGGGGCTCGCGATCCTCGACGTGCTGCGGGCCGCGCACCGCGAGGGCATCCTGCACCGGGACGTGAAGCCGTCGAACGTGCTCATCGACAAGCACGACGGCCGGGTCGTCCTCACCGACTTCGGTATCGCACAGGTCGAGGGAGACCCCTCCATCACCTCGACCGGCATGCTCGTGGGCGCGCCCTCGTACATCTCGCCGGAGCGGGCGCGCGGCCACAAGCCCGGGCCCGCGGCCGACCTGTGGTCGCTCGGCGGTCTGCTCTACGCGGCGGTCGAGGGGGTGCCGCCCTACGACAAGGGGTCGGCCATAGCGACGCTGACCGCGGTGATGACCGAACCGGTGCCGGAGCCGAAGCGCGCCGGGACCCTGAAGGACGTCATCTTCGGTCTGCTGACCAAGGACCCCGAGCGGCGGCTCGACGACGTCGGTGCGCGGGCGATGCTCAACACGGTGATCCACGCGCCCGACCCGAAGGACGTCGAGCCGGTGGACGCGACGCGGGTCGTGCCGTTGCCGCCCGTGCCCGAGGAGCGCCCGAAGAAGGGCGGTTCCGGCGGAGCCGGGGCCAAGGAGGGCGGCGGCGAGCGGCCGCGTGCGCCTCGGTGGTCCATGCGGAAGGGCGCGGCCGGGGCGGGGGCCGGAGCTGCGGCCGCCGGTACCGGTGCCGCTGTCGCGCGGGGGGCGTCCGGTGGGACCTCGGGGGGTGCTTCCGGTGGTACCTCCGGCGGGGCGCTCGGTGCGGCTTCCAGCGGGGCTGGGGGCGGCGCGAAGTCTCCGGCCGCGTCTCCGGCGGCTGTGATGACGACGCGGTCCGCTTCCGTCGGGGTGGCGTCGGGTGCCGATGCCGCCAAGGCCGGCGGAGGCTCGGCGCAGGCTGCGGGCAAGTCGGAGTCCGGGGTGCCCGGGCCGCGTGGCGCCGGTGTGGGCGCGGGCGCCGGCGCCGGGAACTCCGTTTCGGCGGGGCGGACTTCCGGGTGGCCCGAGGTGCCCCCGCCGGATCTGCCGCCGCGGCCGGTGCCCCGGGCGCCGATCACGGATGTGGTGTCGCGGCGGACGCTGGCCGTCATCGCGGTGGCCGTGGTGCTGGCCGTCCTCGGGACCGTCCTGGCGCTCACCCTCGGTGGCGACGACGGCAGTTCGAACGACAGCAAGGGCCCCGACACCAAGGCTGCCGCGTCCAGCGGGTCGACGTCGGGGAGCGACGCCGACAGCAAGGACGCGGACGCCGACAGCAAGGACGCGGACAAGGGGTCCGACCCCAGTCCGGACGGTGACACGACGGAGAAGGCCGACGGTTCGAGCGGGTCCGGTGGCAGTTCGCCGAGCCCTTCGGGCGGGTCGAACGGGTCGGTGAGCGGTGACGGCTCCGGCGGCTCGAAGGACACCGCGACCGAGACGTACAAGAGCGGTCAGGGTTTCTCTATCGGGCTGCCCGACGGGTGGAAGTACCAGTCCACGGACGCCGCGGGGGCCCGGTTCTCCGGCCCCGACGGTCAGCGGCTGCTCGTCGGGTGGACGACCACGCCGAAGAACGACCCCGTCGCGGACTGGAAGAACCAAGAGCGGTACATGACGCGCTCGCAGTACAAGCGGATTCGAATAGAGGCGGTGGACTACCGGGGCTGGAACGCGGCCGACTGGGAGTTCACCTATGTGGAGAGCGGAACGAAGAACCGGTCGATCGACCGCGGATTCGTCGTCGACTCCCAGCAGGGATACGCGCTGATGTACACCGCGAAGGCGTCGGAGTGGAGCGGTGAGCTGCGCAAGAACACGTGGCAGACGTTCACGAAGACATTCAAGCCGAAGTCGTGAGGCGCCGGGTGCCCCACCCGTGACGGTGTGCGCAGGAGCGCGCGTGGGTGGGGTGTTGTGCGCCGGTGCGTTTGAGGCTGTGGCTGTGCGCGGTTTCGTGCTTCAGCTCGGGGTGCCGTACGGGGGCGTGAGGGGGCGCGGCCCGGGGTGAGCTCTCTCGATGTGAGCTCGGCTTCGGGAGTTCTGCCCGCCGGGTGAGTTCAGGGACGGGTCCTCCGGGGAAGATCGAGAGCGTTCGAACACATTCGAGACGAACGAGATATCGCATCGAGTCAATGTGAGTTGCATCCGGCACGTATCGTGAAGGGCTGCGGACCGTACGCATCCAGAACGGAACGGGACGCAAGGCGAGCGGAATTGAGCAACCGGGCAGCCGGGGGAGGGCATCGTGGACGAATACGCGGGGCGAGTACTCGCCGACCGCTATCGCCTGCCGCTGCCGCCCTCCGACGAATACGAACTCGCCGCCGAGATTCGGGCCTTCGACACCTACAGCGGACAGGAAGTCCTGGTACGGCAGGTGCCGTTGCCCGAGGTCGTCGAGGCGGAGATGCTCGACGCGGATGGGTTGCCCGACGGTTATGTGGCGCGGGACGGCGGGGGGCGCCGGGGTGCGGCGCGGACCACGCGCCGGTCCACGGACCCGGCCGTACGGCGGGCCATCGAGGCCGCGCAGGCCGCCGCGCAGATCCCCGACCACCCTCGGCTCGACCAGGTCTTCGACGTGTTCGCCGAGGGCGGCTCGTTGTGGATAGTGAGCGAACTGGTGTCCGCGCGGCCCCTCGCCGCGCTGCTCGCGGAGCAGCCGCTGACCCCGTACCGGGCGGCCGAGGTCGCCTCCGACGTGCTCACCGCGTTGCGGGCGTTGCACGCCCACGGCTGGGTCCACCGGAACATCACCGCCCGCACGGTACTGGTCTGCGACGACGGCCGGGTGATGCTGACCGGGCTGGCGGTCGGGGCGGCGGAAGAGGCGTTGTGCGGGTACGACCCGGTGCCCGCGCGGGAGTTCGAGGACAGGCCGCCCGGGGCACCCGGCGGCGGCGCGGGAGCGCCTGCCGTGGGGCCCGTCGGGGGGCAGGGTTCGCGTCGGGATCCGGTGCCGCCCGGTGGCGTTCCGGGGGCGCGCGGGGCGTCGGCGCCCGGGGGTGCCCTGCCCGGGGGCACCGGCGGTGGCACGTTCGGCGGTGCCCGTAGCGGTGGGCCCGGTGGTGCGGTCGAGGACCCCGAAGCCGCTCGGCGGGCCGCGATAGAGGCGCGGGCGGGAAGCGCGGCGGCGCCGGGCACGAATCCCTCCGGGGGGCAGCGCGCGCTGGAGGCCGGCGGGGACGCCCGGGCGGCGCGGGCGGGTGCGATCGCCGCGTATCGGGCGGGTGCGCGGGCCGCGGCCCGTGTGCAGGACGACGAACGGGGCGGGCCGGGTGCGGGGTTGCCCGCGCAGCGGCCGGCGCCGCAGGACGGTACGGCGGCGGGGGCGGGGCGGGACGGCGACCCGGCTTCCGGCGCGGGGACGAGGCCGGTGCCGCTCGGCCAGATCGCCGACCCCTACGGGGTCCTCGCGAACGGGGGCGCCACGAGTGCCTGGCACGGCGCGCTGCCGCGCGGCGGGACGGGCACGCCCGGCGGCAACGGCCAGGGGAACGCGGCGCCCGGTAACTCCTCGCCGTACGTCGGCGGTCCACTCGGTGGTGCGTCCGGCGTCGGCGGTCGGCGCGACGACACCTTCGACGGCGGTGAGACCGGCACGCACCCCACACCGGGGCACGGCTCGCGTCCCGACGCCGGGTACGGCAACCCGGCGTACGACACCGGTACTCGCGACAACCCGGCGTATGACACAGGTACTCGCGACAACCCGGCGTATGACACAGGTACTCGCGACAACCCGGCGTACGGCGTCGGCGCGTACGCCGCCCCCGTGCAGGACACGGCTGACCCGCACCCCACCGGTGTCACGGATGCGGCCCCCTGGGACGGCGTCGGTGGTGGGGCCGCTCCTCGGCGGGGGCCCACGACCGCGCTCGCCGCCGAGCGGGCGCGGCAGGCGCGGATGGCCGTGGTGGGGCCGGTCACGGAGCGGTGGGCACCGGAGCAGGCCGGGCCGGTGCACGAGAACTGGCAGCTGGCGGCGCCGATCGGGCCGTCGACGGACCTGTGGGCGCTCGGGGCGCTGCTGTTCCGGGCCGTGCAGGGGCACGCGCCCTACCCGGAGGAGAACACCGCCGAGCTGGTGCAGATGGTGTGCGCGGAGCCGCCCGCGTTCGCCGAGGAGTGCGGCCCGCTGCGGCCGGTGGTGGAGTCGCTGCTGCGTCAGGACCCCACCGAGCGGCTGGACTTCGAGGAGCTGCGCGGCTGGCTGCGCTCCCTGGTGCGGTCGGCGCCCGAGCCCGAGGCCGGTACGCATGTCGTGCCGACGCCGCCCGTAAACGCGAGCCGGCTGCCGATCGTACGGCGGCGGGGCGAGCTGGTCCGCAGGCGCCGGGCCGGGCTGCCCGCGACCAGCGCGCACGCCCGCCACAAGCGCACCCGGCAGGGGAGGCAGCCGCAGCCCCGCAAGCTGGGCCGGAACCTGCTCCTGCTGATCCTGCTCGCGTTGGTGGCGGCGGTCACGTACGCCATGGTGTTCATGCCGAAGGCCGGGCCGAGCAGCGAGGGCAGCGACACGGGCAGCCGTACGGACAGTGTCGGGCAGCCGAGTTCGGCGCCGGAGGCGAGCAGTGAGTCCCGGCCCGGCCAGAACTCGAACTCGCCCGACGGTGGCGAGGGGCAGAGCGGGGCGAGTCCGTCGCCGTCGGAGTCGTCCGGGTCGACGCAGACGCAGGCCGGCGACCCCGAGGTCGCCCAGGGGTTCACCCTGCGCAAGGACCCCGAGGGGTTCGAGGTCGCCGTCGCCGGCGGGTGGGACCGCAGCGCCGAGAACGGGCGCGGTCAGATCGTGTACTCCCAGGGCGACTTCGAGCTGATCCTCGTTCCCGGGCGGGACAGCGCGCAGACGTACGGCAGTGATCCGCTGAAGTACCAGCGGGAGGACGAGCGCGAGTTGCAGCCGTTCCGTGACTCGTCCTGGGCCACGTCCACCGGGATGCGGTTGATCGAGGTGGGCGGGGTGACCTCGGCCGAGGGGCAGTTCACCTGGCAGGACTCCGAGGGGCGCGGCGTCTTCGTACGGAATCTCGCGATCCTCCTCGACGGGCGGTACCACGTGCTGCAGTTGCGCGGGCCGGAGGCGGAGCGGGACGAGGTGACGCGGCTGTACGAGCAGGCGGCGGACACGTATCGGGCGACCGGTTAGCAGCTGTTCGGATGACCGGCTGAGCGATGCGGATGACTGCCTGAGCGATGCGGATGGTCGGCTGAGCGATTTGGATGGTCGGATGGGGCCTTTATCGGCCCGGCGGCGGAAGGTTGTGCTCCGTTCGCGGAAGCGAGAACCGTCACAGTGCGGTCTCTGTGCGGCCCGGCCGGTTCCCCGGGTTGCCGGCCGCTCCCTAATCTGACCCTGTCAAGAACATTGCGGGGCAACGTGAATCAGATGCAGGGGCTGCTCCTCGCGGGGCGTTACCGGCTTGTCGACACGATCGGCAGCGGTGGCATGGGACGGGTCTGGCGTGCGCACGACGAGGTGCTGCACCGGGCCGTCGCGGTCAAGGAGTTGACGGCCGCGCTCTACGTCTCGGAGAACGAGCAGACCATCTTGCTGCGGCGGACCCGGGCGGAGGCGCGCGCGGCGGCTCGGATCAACCACTCGGCCGTCGTCACCGTGCACGACGTGCTGGAGCACGACAACCGGCCGTGGATCGTCATGGAGTTGGTCGAGGGCGTCTCGCTGGCCGACGCGGTCAGGGAGCGGGGGCGTGTCGAGGCGCGTGAGGCGGCGCGGATCGGGATGTGGGTGTTGCGCGCGCTCCGGGCCGCCCACCAGGCCGGCGTACTGCACCGCGATGTGAAGCCGGGCAACGTGCTGCTCGCCGAGGACGGCCGGGTCATGCTGACCGACTTCGGCATCGCGCAGGTCGAGGGCGACACGACCATCACTCGGACCGGCGAGATCGTCGGTTCCGTCGACTACATAGCCCCCGAGCGGGTGCGCGGGCACGAGCCCGGGCCCGCCTCCGACCTGTGGTCGCTGGGCGCCACGCTGTACACGGCGGTGGAGGGCAAGTCGCCGTTCCGGCGCACCACACCGCTCACCACGATGCAGGCCGTGGTGAGCGAGGAGGCCGCCGAACCCGTGGACGCGGGGCCGCTGGGGCCCGTCATCACCGCGCTGCTGTGCAAGGATCCGGCCGTACGGCCCGGTCCCGACGCGGCCGAGCAGATGCTCGCCGAGGCGGCGGAGGGGCGGCGGCCGCGGGTGGCGCAGGCGTATGTGCCGTCCGAGCAGCAGCCGGGGGGCGCTGGGGGCGGTGCGGGCGGTGTGGCCGGCCCGGGTGGTGCCGGTGGTGCGAGTGGTGCGGGTGGTGGGGGCGCGCGTGGCGCAGAGGGCGTGCACGGTGCGCCTGGTGCGTACGAGGGCGGCGCGCAGGTGCCGGGGCACCCCACTGCGGCCTCGACCGGGGGCCACGTGTCCGCCGCCGGTGGCTTCGGCACCCCGGTCGCCCCGATGGCCACCGCCTATCAGCCCGCCCCCGCCGTTCCCGCCGCGTCCACAGTCAAGCGGCGCGGCCGCCGGCGTCGTACGGTCGCGCTCGTCCTCCTGCTGGCCGTGCTGATCGGCGGTGGTGGTGCCGTCGCGATGCACTACGCGGAGGGGTGGCGTGCGGGGAGCGGCTCCGCCGCAGCCGGAGCCGATGGGGCGGACGAGGCGGAGGACGGGGATCAGTCGGCCGGCGGGGTGCCCGAGGGGTGGGAGCGGGTCGAGGACCCGGAGGGTTTCAGCCTTGCCCTGCCCAAGGGGTGGAAGCGGCAGGTGGAGGGGACGCAGATCGATTACACGCCTGACAAGGGTGAGCACTTCCTCCGGGTCGCCGTGGACGACTCGCCGGACTTCGACAGCCCGCTCCACCACCAGATCGACCTGGAGGAGCAGGTGAAGGTGCGGCCCGAGTACCGGCGGGTGAGCCTGGAGGAGAACATCTACCGCGACCGGCCCGGCGCGCTGTGGGACTTCACCTGGACCGCGCCGGCGAAGGACACGGAGTTCCCCGGGCCGCGCCGGGCGATCGAGCAGATGTATCTCTCCCGGGACGGCGTCGAGTACACGATCTACATGTCCTCGCCCGCGGCGGACTGGGAGACGGCGGAGGAGCAGTTCTACGCGGTGCTGCGCAGCTGGCGGCCGCCGGCGCAGTGAGGGCGGGGGTGCCGCGGCTCGAACGCGAGGGCCCACGCCGTCCCACGCCGTCCCACGCACGGCGCTCGCGAGGCGCTCGCGAGGCGCGCGTACGTCGCTTGTCGGCCAGGCCTTCACGCGGCACCGGAGGGTTCCGGTCCGGTGCGGCATGATGGGGCGTATGGGGACCGAGGGGGAAAACGTCCGTGTCATAGCGGGTCGTTACCGGCTGGAGGCCAGGATCGGCCGCGGCGGTATGGGGATTGTGTGGCGTGCCACCGACCAGCTCCTCGGTCGACAGGTCGCGGTCAAGGAGCTCGCCCTCGACGACTCGCTCCCGGAGGAACGCTCCCGGCAGCGGCGTGAGCGCACCCTGCGGGAGGCGCGGGCGGTCGCCCGGCTCGGGCACCCGCACATCATCGTCGTGCACGACGTCGTCGAGCAGGACGAACGCCCGTACATCGTCATGGAGTTGATCGACGGCGGCTCGCTCGCGGAGCGGATCGCGGCCCAGGGGCCGGTCGACGCGCGGGAGGCCGCGCGGATCGGGATCGATCTGCTGGGCGCGCTGCGGCGGGCGCACGACGCCGGGGTGCTGCACCGCGACCTCAAGCCCGCCAACGTCCTGATGGAGACCGGCACCGACCGGGTCGTCCTCACCGACTTCGGCATCGCCCAGGTCGCCGGCGCGACCACGCTCACCGAGAGCGGGTCCTTCGTCGGCTCGCCCGAGTACACCGCGCCGGAGCGGATGTCCGGGGTCCGCACCGGGCCGGAGTCCGACCTGTGGTCGCTGGGCGCGCTGCTGTGTGCCGTGCTCAGCGGGGAATCGCCGTTCCGGCGGGACTCGTTGGGCGGGATCCTGCACGCGGTCGTCTTCGACGAGATCCGGCCGCCCGCGCAGGCCGCGCCGCTGCTCCCCGTCGTACGCGGACTGCTGGAACGTGATCCGGACCGGCGGCTCGACGCGGCGGAGGCGGAGCGGCTGCTGCGGACCTTCCGGGAGACCGGCCGGACACCGAGGACGACGAAGAGCGCGAGGACGTCGACCGGTTACACGCCGACCCGGCGGGACGTGCCGCGCCTGGGCCGGGACGCGCACCGTACGGCCCCTGCGGGGGCCGCCGCCCAGGACGCACCGGCGGCCGGGCCGGCGGGGCAGCCCGGGCTCGGCCCGGCGGCGGCCCTGCGGGAGCAGCCCGCGCAGGAGCGGCAGCCGCACTCCACCCGGAGCGTGCTGGTCGCGGCCGCGCTGGTGGCGGCGATGGCCGGGGCGGGCGTCTCCGCGGCGGCGCTGCTGATGCGGGACGGGAGCGACGGGGGCGGCACGCCGAGCAGTTCGGCACCGCAGACACCGGGCGCGTCGAGTACGGCGGGCCAGTCGGGCCAGTCGGGCCAGTCGGGCCAGTCGGGTACGTCGAGTACGCCGAGTTCTTCGGACGGGGCCGGAACCTCCGGTGCCACGCCGGCCGACGCCACGCCCACCGTGACGCGCTCACGGGCGGCCACCGCGCCCACCGTGCCCTCGGGGTACCGGCTCGCCGAGGACGACCGCGGCTTCAGTCTCGCCGTGCCGGACGACTTCACGCGGGAGCCGCAGGGGGAGCGGGTCTTCTTCATGTCGCCGGGGCAGGTGATCCGGATCGGCATCAAGGTCGACGACCCGGAGGAGGGCGGGCCGGTCGGGGTGATGCGGCGCGCCCACGAGAAGGGACCCTCCACGAACCCCGGCTACCGCGACGGCCGGGTCACCGGGACCACGCACGACGGGCGGCCCGCCGCGCTCTGGGAGTTCACCTGGGACGGCTTCAGCGCGGCGGAGGGGCCCCGGCACACGTACGACCTGTGCTGGGAACAGGACGGGCGGCTGTACGACGTGTGGGTGTCGGCGCCGGTCGGGAAGGTGAGCGAGGCGAAAGAGTACTTCGACGTGGCGGTGGACACCTTCAGACGCGGCTAGTCCACGCCTTCGTACGTAACCAAAGAGGAGATAAGTGGCGTTCCGCGTCACGGGTCTGTGACCGGAAAGCGACGGGGGTGGCTGCCGAAGCGCTTGCCGCGATACAGATGAACATATGAGCAGCAACGGGGGCGCCCCTTACGGATCCGGCCATGGGCCCGGCTACGGACCCGACCAGCCGACGAGTTTCGGACTGCAACCGCCGCAGCCGAGCGCGCCGTACCCGGGGAACCCGTACGCGCAGCCGACTCAGGTGGTGGCGCAGTCGGCCCCGCCGTCACCGGCACCGCCCTCGGCGCAGCAACCGCAGCCCGCGCAGCCCTCGCAGGACCCCGGCAACGGGCGGCTGATCGCGGGCCGTTACCGGCTGCTCGCCAAGCTCGGACATGGTGGCATGGGTACGGTGTGGCGGGCGAAGGACGAGACGGTGGATCGTGAGGTCGCCGTCAAGGAGCCCCGCGTACCGGATCATCTTCCCGAGCGTGAACGGGCCAACGCCTTCGAGCGGATGCGCCGCGAGGCCCGTGCGGCGGCCCGGCTCGATCATCCTTCGGTCGTGAACGTGCATGACGTGGCGGTCGTGGACGGTCAGCCGTGGATCGTGATGGAGCTGGTGCGGGGACGTTCGATGGGTGACGCGCTCCAGGAGGGCACCCTCGGGGTGCGTGACGCGGCGAGAATCGGCCTCGATGTGCTCGGCGCTCTGGAGGCCGCGCACGCCGCCGGCATCCTGCACCGTGACGTCAAGCCGGACAACGTCCTCCTCGGCCGCCACGACCGGGTCGTCCTCACCGACTTCGGCATCGCCCAGATCGAGGGCGAGACGAACCTGACGGACACCGGCGGCTTCGTCGGCTCGCCCGAGTACATCGCGCCCGAGCGGGTGCTGGGCCAGCGGCCCGGCCCCGCGTCGGACCTCTGGTCGCTCGGCGTCGTCCTCTACGCCGCCACGGAGGGCGTGTCGCCCTTCCGGCGCAGCAACACGCCGGCGACCCTGCAGTCCGTGCTCAACGCCACGCCCGCGGCGCCGGCCTCGGCCACGGGCCCGCTCGTCGAGGCCATCAACGGCCTGCTGCAGAAGGACCCGGCACGTCGTCCGACCGCCGCCCGCGTCCGCGAGCTGCTGGAGACGGCCGCGAACCCGCCGGCGCCCGCGCCCACCCAGGTGGTCCAGCAGATCGCCGGGCCCCCGGCGGGGGACGGCAAGGGCATCCGTGTCGGCGCCAAGACCCTCGCCGGGCTCGGCGCGGTGGTCGTCGCGGCGGCGGTGACGGCGTACCTGGTGATCGCGGAGCCGTTCGCGGGGCCTCTGCCGGACGGCTGGAAGCAGCGCGACCTCGGCTCCAAGGTCGCCGCGAACGTGGGCGTGCCCGGGGACTTCGTGAAGGACAGGTTCGAGCCGGACGACACCGACGGCACGTTCGCGCAGTACAGCGACCCGAGCGGGCTGATCCGGATCAACGTCGACCGGGACGTCAAGAAGGACGACAAGGAGAACGAGATCCCTGGCGTCGCGCTGGACAACGCGTACGCCGACTGGGAGTTGGTCAAGGACGGCGAGTACACGCTGGACATCGCCGCCGACCCCGCGCCGAAGGGACGGCCGCAGGAGGCGAAGTTCGAGGACCACGAGGCCGCCGAGAACACCATCGTGTACACGACCACGGACACCCAGGCCCCGCGCCTGCGTGAGGCGCGGGTCCTGTACTACAAGGCGGGCAACGGTGACATGTACCGGCTCTGGATCGACTATCCGGGCAAGGGGCACTTCACCGAGCAGGGCCGCGAGATCGCCCGTACGGCCATCGCGACCCTGAAGATCGACCAGATGTAGGTCTGTCTCAGGGAGCGCCTCTCAGGAGAGGCCGACGGCCAGGTCGTTGGTGACGGTGAAGAAGAAGCGGGCCTGCGGGGAGGCGCCGCTCGGCGTGGCCATGGTGACCGCCGGGTACTTGTCGGTGTCCTTGCGGTCCACGATGTCGTCGAACAGTCGTCCGAGGCGGAGGGGTTCGGCGTCGGGGGCCTTGTCCGGCCCCGCCGGGTCGGGCAGGGACGACAGCTGTACGCGGAATCCGCGTCCCCCGTCGGTGCTCGTCGCCGGTGCCTCGAAGTCCGCCACCTCCTCGCTCCGGGCGACGCCCACCAGCGTCGCGCCCTCGCCGAGTTCGGCCCCGTGCAGGACGCCCTCCACGGCGATCGAGCCGTCGCCGACGGGCAGTGCGGTGACCTCGGCGTGCGCGGTGCGGTGGAAGGTGCGCAGGGCGAGGTAGCCGTCCTTGGTCGCGTACGGGATCCACCAGGCGACCGGCGCCTCGTAGATCGAGAACGACGGCACCTCGTACGGCAGCGAATGGTCTCTGTACGACGGTCTCCTGAGGCCCCGTCAGGAGCAGACCGAGGGCGAGAGAGGCGGCCGTATGGTGGCCGACACCCGCTACGACGGCTCCGGCCGCGTCATCCAGGTCAACGACACCTACTATGTCGCCGGCGCTCCGTCCTCGACGCTGTTCGACCCGGTCGACGCCGACCTGGACGCGCAGACGGTGACGGAGTACGACGGTGCCGGCCGCGAGACGGCCACGATCCTGAAGGTCGCGGGCAAGGAGAAATACCGCACCACGTACGCCTACTCCGGTGACCGGGTGACGACGACCCTGCCGAGCGGTGGCATCAAGACCACGATCGTGAAGGACGCCCGGGACCGGACGACCTCCCAGATCCAGTATTCCGAGGGCGGCTCCGCGGTCACCACGTCCTACGCCTACACGGACGCCGGCCGGCTGGCGAAGGTCACGGACACCGTCGGCAACACGTGGGAGTACACCTACGACCAGCTGGGCCGCAAGGACAGCGTGGTCGACCCCGACACGGGTACGTGGGACTACACCTACGACGCGATGGACCGCCCCACGTCGGTGACGGACGCCCGCGGCAACAGGATGTCGACCAAGTACGACGAGCTGGGCCGCACGGTCTCGACCTGGCAGGGCTACGCGGACAGCGGCACGCGGCTGTCGCTGACCAGGTACGACACGGTCGTCAAGGGGCATCTGTACGGGCTGTACACGTACAAGGACGGCGCGGTCCACTCCTCGGTGACCTACCCGGTGCTCGATCCGGACAACGACTACAAGCCGACCACGACCAGGTACTACCTGTCGAAGACGGCCGAGCCCGAGCTGGGCGGCACCTACGAGTTCACCACCCAGTACAACGACGACGGCACCTTGCAGGGCCAGGGACTGCCGGCGGTGGGCGGTTTGGCGGCGGAGGCGCTGGGCTACGCCTACGACGATCTCCAGCGTCCCGCAGCCCTCAACACCTCACTGGGCGGCGGAAGTTACGTCGCGGACGTCTCGTACTCACCGACCTCGCAGCTGGAGCAGCGGGAGCTGTCCACGGGGGCGTCGGCGGCGCCGAAAACCTGGCTGACGAACACCTTCGAGAAGGGCACCCGCCGACTGGCCACCTCCCGGGTGGACGTGCAGAACGCGGCGAGCGTCGCCTACGACGCGAGCTACACGTACGACGCGACCGGCAACATCCAGTCGATCGCCGACACCCCGAGTGGTGGTACGGCGGACATCCGGTGCTTCACCTACGACGGTCTGCGCCGCCTGACGGACACCTGGACGTCGTCGGTGTCGTCGAACGGCGCGGCCGGCACGGGTTCCACGGACGCGGCCTGCTCGGCAGGGGCCTCGTCCTCGACGGTGGGTGGTGTGTCCCCGTTCTGGACGGAGTACGGCTACGACGCGATCGGCAACCGTACCGACGAGGTGCGCCACGGCCTGAACGGAGAGGCCACCGCCACCCGTACGTACGCCTACGGCGAGGGCTCCGGCCCGGACGGAGCGGACTCCGGCCCGCACACGGTCTCCTCGGTGACCGAGAAGACGGCGGCGACGAGCACCACCCCCGAGATCAACTCACGTGACACCTACACCTATGACGCCGCGGGCAACACCAGGACCCGTGTGCTCTCCGGTGACACCCAGACCCTTGGCGTGGGACAAGCAGGGCGAGCTGGCCTCGGTCACCAACCACGACGGGACGGTGACGTCCTACCTGTACGACGCGTCGGGCGAACGCCTGCTGCGGAACACGCCCGACGAGAAGACGTTCTATCTGCCGGGCACGGAGCTGCACCTGGACAAGTCGACGTCGAAGGTGACGGCGACCCGTTACTACTCGTTCGGTGGCCAGACGGTGGCGATGCGGGACGTGAGCGGCGTCCGCTTCCTGCTCTCCGACCACCAGGGCACGGCCGAGCTGGCGGTCGACGCGGCCACCGGCCAGACCACCCGCCGCCGGACGGACCCGTTCGGCAACGAGCGGGACGAGACCACGTCGTCCGCCTCCGGCTGGGTGAACGACAAGGGCTTCGTGGGCGGCACCATCCAGGCGTCCACCGGGCTGACGACGCTCGGGGCACGCGAGTACGACGCGGACACCGGCCGCTTCCTTTCGGCAGACCCGATCGTCGACCACAACGACCCGCAGCAGATCAACGGCTATGCCTACGCCAACAACAGTCCGGTCACCTTCAGCGACGCCACGGGTCTCAGGCTCGCGGAGTGCGTGGGCGGCTGGCAGGAGTGCGGGCCGTGGCCGACCGGCCACAAGCGGGGCGCGGTGGCCGCCAACCCCGACGGCACGGGCGGTGTCGCCCCCGCCGGCAACAGCCAGACCGCCGCTCAGGCGAAGGCGGACCACGCCCGGGCCGAGCAGGACGCGGCGATGCAGCGAGCGAAGGCCATCGCCGAGGAACTCGCTCAGATCATCGCCGACGAACTGGGCATCACCGACGCGCTGGACTGCTTCACAACGGGCAACCTGGGTGCCTGCGGCGCGACCGCGCTCAACGTCGTCTCCTCGCTGCTCAGCGGCGGCCCGCTCGGGCGGCTCGCCGTCAAGTACGGGGCGCCGTGGAAGTGGAAGAAGGCGGAGGCGCTCGCCAAACGGGTCTGGAACCTCGGCGAGGACCTGCTGGAGTCGTTCAACGGCTGGCGCAAGAACCGCAAGGAGGCGGACCGGCTCGCCGATGCGGCGGCATCCTGTGTGCGGGGCAAGGGAGGCAACAGCTTCACTCCGGGCACCAGAGTGCTCATGGCCGACGGCCGTACGAAACCCATCGAGGACGTCGAGATCGGCGACCGGGTCCTGGTCACCGACCCGGAGACGGGCGAGACGACGGTCGAGACCGTCACTGCGGAGATCAAGGGCACGGGCCGCAAGCACCTCGTAGACATCACCATCGACACGGACGGCGACAAGGGCACCGGGACGGCTTCGGTCACCGCGACCGACGGACACCCGTTCTGGGTCCCCGAACTCGGCGAGTGGATCGACGCCGCCGAGCTGAAGGCTGGGGAGCGGCTGCACACCCGCGGCGGAACCCGGCTGCGGATCACCGAGGTCGAACACCGGACCGTCCCGCTTGCCACGGTGTACAACCTCAGCGTCAGCAACGTGCACACGTACTACGTGTTGGCGGGCTCCGAGCCGGTGCTGGTGCACAACTGCAGTGTCAGTCCGCACCAGCTGGAGCGGACGGAGTCGCTCGGCGGCGCCGCGGACCGCAAGATCGTCGACGACATCGCCACGAGCATGAGCCAGGACGGCTGGGTCGGAGAGCCGATCGAGGTCTTCGAGGCGTTCAACCGGAAGTACATCATCAACGGCCACCACCGGGTCGCGGCGGCCAAGAGGGCCGGGATCGACGTGCAGTACCGGGTCATCTCGCTGGAGGAGCTGAAGTCGTACACCTATAAGAATGTCGACGAAGTGGTCTGGGCCGCGGTCGAAGTCGGCTCGGACTTCCCGGAGAACAGAAGGGGACGCAGGAGATGACCAGCAGCGGGGCGCCTGCCACCGACGTGGTGCGCGCGTTCCTGGACAGCCATCGGACCATCAGGGCGGCACTGGCTCGCCGGTACTCCGAGTTCTCGGCTCTGCCGGCAGTGCTGGCCGGCGTACGGGCACGAGAGCTCGGGCGGGAGGGCTGTACGGCCGACGGGTTCACCTACAAGGTGCACGGACGGGGTTGCCGGATGAGCGACCCGGATGGGCGTGTGGTGGACATCGACCTGATGCCGGACGGCTCGGAGGCCTTCGACCTCTGGCGGCTGGAACAGTTCGCCCGGAGCCGGGGTGACGACGTCCCACCGCGGAAGGAAGAACTGATCAAGGCGTGCCGGGAGCTGATCGAGACCGGTGCTCTCCGTGAGCCGGAGACCGGTTGGTTCAGCTCCGCCAACAGACAGAGCGCGGTCTAGCGCCGGTCCTGGGGCGGTACGCATGTCAGGGCGATGATCCCCCGGGG